>JBBIPU010000082.1:0-18980 GCA_037442685.1 Draconibacterium sp.
CTCAGTCTGACGGTCACCCTGAGCGGAGTCGAAGGGTGTTTAAAATTTACTTTTCAATCCTTCAATAAACTTCCGGCAGGCTTCGCCCGGGTCGTCGGTTTTCATAAATGTTTCGCCAATTAAAAATCCTTTGAACCCGTTTTCACGGAGGTAATGAATTTCTTTGGCGCCACTCAGCCCGCTTTCCGAGATTTTCACAAACCTTTCGGGAATCAGTTTTCCCAGTCGCACCGAGGTTTCAATGTCCACATCAAAAGTCCGCAAATCACGGTTGTTGATACCCACTATATCTACAAAATCGTTGAGTTTTTCCAGTTCCTCCTCGTTGTGAATTTCCATTAAAACCTCCATTCCCAACCTTTTTGCTTCTTTTGCCAGCAGTTCGGCCTGTTGTTTTGAAAGACATTCGGCAATCAGCAAAATTGCATCGGCGCCATAAGCTTTGGCTTCAACAAGTTGGTAGGGCTCAATCATAAAATCTTTGCGAAGAACCGGCGTTTTTGGGTTGCCTTCACGAGCTTTGATAAGGTTGGCCTGCGAACCCCCAAAAAACTTTGGTTCGGTTAAAACCGACAATCCTGCTGCACCGGCATCGGCGTAAGCCTTGGTAACTTCCTCCACTTTTGCTTTTGCATTGATGATTCCCTTTGACGGCGACTGCTGTTTATATTCAGCAATAATTCCTGAAGAATCTTTTTCCAATAAACCGGCTTTCAGCGAAATACATTTCCGGTCGAAACCGGGAATATCACTCAGCATTTCAATAGAAACCAACGATTTCTGGTGTGCGATTTCGGCTTTTTTTGCTTCGATAATTTTGTCGAGAATATTCATATTCTTTGTTTTTTTTTGTCATTTCGACGACACAGGAGGAGAAATCTGTCCATTGAAGCGAGAGATTTCTCAGTCGTGCCTCCCTCGAAATGACAGCGTTGTTGTTTGTCATTTCGCCGACGCAGGAGGAGAAATCTGTTGCTACAAAGCTTCATAAATCTCTGAATTTAGAAACTTCCAATCAGGATTAAATTCATTTATAAGATTTTCCTTTTTCTCCCGTCTCCATTTCTTTAGTTCCTTTTCTCTTTCTATTGCGTTATTAATACTTTGAAAATGTTTGTAATAAACCAAAAAGTGGCAGTTGTACTTTTGAGTAAAACCGGGTATTAATCCATTTTCGTGTTCATAAGTTCTTCGTTGCAAATCGTTTGTAACACCAATGTAAAGAACGGTTTTGTTCTTATTGGTCACGATGTAAACGAAGTAATTATGGTCTCTCATTTTTATTTTGTTATGTTTCCAATTTCTGCGAAGGGATTTCTCAGTCGTTCCTTCTTCGAAATGACATTTCAAAGTTGCTGTCATTTCGACGATAGGAGAAATCTGTGATTAAAATGCTAAATCTTTTTTGTCAGTGTTACAAAGTAACAGATTTCTCACCTTCGTTCCTCAGGTTCGAAATGACATTTAAGTTGTTACTGCTTTTAGTTTTGCCAGCGCACGTCTGCTTTTCAACGATTCAGTAGCCATTTCAACACACTCTTTTAAATTCTTTTCAGGATAAATTACCTGCAAACCCAGGGCAGCGTTGGCAATCACCACATTGTTTTGCTCTGTTGTACCTTTCCCATTCAAAATATTCAAAAAAATTGCAGCAGCTTCTTCTACTGAATTTCCACCGAAAAGTTTTTCAGGGGCAATTTGCTCAAATCCAAAATCGGCAGGAGAAAGAAAACCTTCTGCTCCATTTTTTGCATAATGCGTATCCGAAGTCAGCGAAACTTCATCGTACCCGTCAATGTTGTTTATTATCATAAAATGTACATCCAGCGTTTCATACACATTCTTGTAATGATTGAAATTTTTTTCATTGTTCACGCCAAGCACCTGGTATTTAGGCGACGCAGGATTAATCATTGGCCCGAGGATGTTGAAAAAAGTAGGCACTTTTAATGCTGCGCGCGCAGGTGCAATGTGTTTCATGGCCGGATGAAAAAGTGGCGCATGCATAAAACAGAAGTTCCCTCTATCGAGGTCGTTTTTCAGTTTGCCCAATTCGTTGCTGAATTTGTAACCGAGCTTTTCGAGCAGATTTGACGAGCCGCTGGTGGACGAAACTGCGTAATTGCCATGTTTGGTAACATTCACACCGGCGCCGGCCAAAATAAAACAGGCCAGCGTTGAAATATTAAACGTATTTTTTTCGTCGCCGCCGGTTCCCACTACATCAATGGCATTGTATTCCGAAAGGTCGGTTTGCAGGCTCAGTTCTGCCATAGCATCGCGAAATCCGGCCAGTTCTTCCGAAACAATGGGGCGCATTTTGAAAATGGTGAGAAAGGAGGCGAAGGCCAACTCACTGTATTGTCCGGTGCCGACACCCAGAAGTATTGATTTTGCCTGTTCGCGCGTGAGGGTGTTTCCCTCAAAAAGATATTGTAATGTTTCTTTCATGTTATTCTAATCAGCTTTTGATTTGCGGTGCGTGGTTTGTTGTCGCATTTTTCAACAGCATCTGACGCACCTTTTTTTAATCTTACTCTTCTCAACCTCGGGATAAATCCCGGGGCAATATAAAGTGTTTCAAACAACTTTCATTTTGCGGTGCGTGGTATGCCCTTTCCTTTTTCAACTGCGTCTGACGCACATTTTTCCATTTATCTTTTTCAATCACCAGACTAAAGTCTGGTGTTAGTCAATTCTCCCCCTGCGGGGGAGTCAGAGGGGGCTTTCAGCCAATTCCTCAGAATTTCTTCACCCAGCGGTGTGAGCACCGATTCAGGGTGAAATTGTACACCCTGAACATCGAACTCTTTGTGCTGCATCGACATAATCAGTCCTTCGCTGTCGTAGCTGGTAACCTCAAAACAGTCGGGCAGGTTTTCCTTTTCCACAATCCACGAATGATAACGTCCAACCTCAAAAGTTGCAGGTAATCCTTCAAAAAGTTCCGATTTATTTCCGGTGAGTGTAACCGGCGTGGCAACGCCGTGTAACACCCTGTTCATATTGTGAAGTTTACCGCCAAAAGCTTCGCCGATGGCCTGGTGCCCAAGGCAAACACCCAGCATGCTTTTCTTTGGCCCGAATTCCCTGATGATGTCGAGCAACAATCCTGCTTCTTCGGGAATTCCCGGGCCGGGCGACAACACAATTTTGTCGTACTTTTCAAGGTCGATGAGCGCAATTTCGTCGTTACGGAAAACATCAACCGGCAAGCCTGTTATTTTTTTGATGGCGTGTACCAGGTTGTAGGTAAACGAATCATAATTATCGATAACTACGATGGAAGCTTCCCCCTGTCCGGAGCCTCCCCCAACCCCTCCGTGGGAGGGGAGTGAAGAATCTACATTTAAATTTTGTTCTTTTTTCATATCGTTAATATTTTATTTCTTTTTCTTTTCTCCCTTCCCCCTCGGGGAAGGGTCGGGGATGGGGCTGAGTGGCCTTTAATTAATCTCCTTCGCCATTTCAATGGCTTTTTTAAGCGCGGCCAGTTTGTTGTTTACTTCCTGCAATTCGCTTTCTTCCTGCGAGTTCGCTACAATTCCTGCGCCGGCCTGGTAAAAAAGTTTGTTGTTTTTACTCAGAAACGAACGAATCATAATCGCATGATTCAGCGAGCGGTCGAACCCGAGGTAGCCAATGCAGCCGCCATAATAGCCGCGGTTCTGGTTTTCGTACCTGTCGATGAGTTCCATGGCTTTGTACTTGGGCGCACCTGATAAAGTCCCGGCAGGGAAAGTTTCACCTAAAACTTTTATAAGGTTGGTGTCTGGCGTAATTTCGCCCGAAACCTGCGAAACCAAATGAATTACATGCGAATAAAACTGCACTTCGCGGTAGGTTTCCACAATCACATTGTCGGCATTGCGGCTCAGGTCGTTGCGGGCAAGGTCAACCAGCATCACGTGTTCTGCATTTTCTTTCGGGTCTTTGCTCAGTTTCTCAGCCAGTTCGCGGTCCTGTTCATCGTTGCCGGTGCGTTTAAAAGTTCCGGCGATGGGATGTATGTAAGCTTTGTTGTTTTTGATGCGGAGTTCGGCTTCGGGACTGGAACCGAAAATGCGATAAGTTCCGTAATCGAAATAAAAAAGGTAAGGCGAAGGATTGATGGAACGCAGCGAGCGGTACACATTGAAATCGTCGCCCTCGTATTCCTGCGTAAACTGGCGGCTCAGCACAATCTGGAAAACATCGCCACGGTAGCAGTGTTCCTTGCCTTTGGTTACCATGTATTTGTATTCGTCGTTGGTAATGTTCGAAGTCTCTTCGCCAACCGGTTTGAATTTGGCTGTCGAAAAATTGAGGTTCACCAGTAAATGATGAATATAATCCATCTGCGATTTTTCATCTTCGAGCAGGTTTTCGACCATGTGAATCACGTTTTTGTGGTGGTCGATGGCCACCACATATTTGTAGAAACAGTATTTCACTTCCGGAATCTGGTATGCTTCTTTTTTTGCTGAAGAAAACCGGATGGTTTCGAAATGCTGAATGGCATCGAAATTCATGTAACCAAACAAACCGTTGGCAGGCAATTCAATTTCAGCGGAATCTACATTGAAAGTCTTAAAAAACCTGTCGAGTTCATTATCCAGCTTTTTGTCTTCGGAAAGCGAAAAAACTTCCTTTTTTTCGCCCGGAAGTTCTTTGGTCACTTCGCCGTTAGTGACTGTAAAACAGGCCACCGGACTGAAACAGATAAACGAATACGCATTTTCGTTGCCATGATAATCGGAACTTTCCAAAAGAATGGCTTTTGGATACAGCGTTCGCAGGCGCAGGTAAATGCTGACCGGTGTAACCGTGTCAGCCAGTATTTTTCTGACGATTGGTTTGTAATTGAGTTTTTCCATAATGTTAAGAGCCCCCCTCAATCCCCCCGCAGGGGGGACTTTTGGAACTGCTGTTATTAAATTAATTTTTGTTTACTATTCTCATTTTTTCATTTCTCTCTTTCTATCTCCCTCCCCAAGGGGAGGGTTGGGGTGGGGCTAAAAAAACGGCCCACCGTGATTCGATGAGCCGTTTTCCTGCTTTTTATGGCAATAGCGATACCTCTCTTCACGGTTGTAAAAAGTTGTTGTGCCACCACCACCAATTTGTATTTTGTACTTGTTTCATAATTATTCAAATAAATATTTCCTGGTTTTGTCGGTCATAAATCAACGATTTACTTTCTTCAACAGCTTTAATAAAATACGGATTTGATAAAGAGTTTACAGTTACCAAATCGACATTCCTTTTTAATAGTTTTTCAAGCTTTCCAACAAATAAAAAATAGTTTTCAGCGTAATCAACAACATCCATTTCTTCAAATGAAACTAAGAAATCGAAGTCACTTTTGTCATTAAAATCCGGCGTGTTTGCCGAACCAAAAATCCAGAGTTTATCTACTCTGCAACTTTGGCAAAGTTGTGTGATTTCAGAAATTCTATTTTTTACCAGTTTATTCATTTATAAAAAAACCTGCTCTTTACAGGAGCAGGCTCATTTTGTATATTCTTAAAAAATACCAATATGGCTCTTTAACTCCTTGCTTACGTAAGAAGACCCCACCACGGAAGCCATATTGTATTTGTATTTTTAGTCATTTTATCAATATTGTTCTGCAAATATGAACTTTTTTCTGAAAAAATAAAAGAAAACCTTGTTTTGTTTTTCAAATGTAAATCATTTCTGAAATTCATTCTATTGTGCCAACGTAAACCTGAAGCTTACACCAATATTGGTATTCGATGTTGGGAACGAAAGCGAAGTAAACGGAGTGTTGATGATTTTATCGAAGAAAATCCGCATCTGAAAACGGTCGCTCAACATATAATCGGCGTATGTTTTTATTGTAAATGCACTTTGTCCGGCAGTCAGTTGATCTTTATCTTCGTCTAACTGGCGAAGTAAGGTCAGGTTTTTCCGGTACGAGAAATCAGCCCTGATATTCAGGTCGTTTGAATACGACTTTTGTGATTTTTTTGTTTTAATGATCAGATCCATTTGTGTAAAACGGTAACCAACACCAAGTGTGTATTCGCTGCTTAAGCTTTCGGTTAACTGGTTATTGGCAAAAGCAAGCTGAAGGTTCCGTGAACGTTTGATTTCTCCACGGGTGGTAAGATCGCTCATCCACATGATGTCCACGTTAATCAAAGGGCTGAATGCTTCCATGATACTTACCGAATTAAAGTCGTATGGTGAAATAAAATTGTCTGCAATATCGCGGATATAACTGAATCCATCATTTTCCTGCTGATAATTCAGGTTTGTGATAAATGAACCTACATTGTAAGTAGAGCGATAAGAATGTGTAAAATTAAGTGAACGGATATATTTATTCAGTCCCGGAATTTTCGAAACCATTCCCTCGTAACGAATGCTCCAGTTAGGCCTCATGTATTTAATGGAAGGAAACATTTCGAGCGGAACCTTTTCAGGATCTTTATTCTGATAAGCAGCCAGGAATGCCGGGACCAGCACTTCGACAGAAGTAGGTCCAAAACCATCGGGGTAACCCGGATATTTTTGATTGGGTGCTGTCGGATCGTAACCAAAACCATTGTCAGTGGGTCTTTGGCCGGCCAGCCTTTGTGCAATAACAGGCCGGTATTCTTTAAGTTTATTAAATGTTTCAGACTGATAATTGCTGCCTTTTCCAAAAGAGAAAAATGCGGTTCCCCAGGTAATTGTAGTCATACTGAAATTACCCGATTCGGTGTAACTGTTCGCATTGAAAATATCGTTTGAGTAATCGTAATTGTAGAATTCGGTAGTGTTCACAGTGTATGCACGGTCTGAAGTCAGATCGATTCTTAAATCGGGAAGTGGTTCAATAGTAGCTCTGAAACCGATCCGCTCTGATTTTGTAAACATGTAGGGAGTATTTAAAGTGGAATCGTTAGTAATCCAACCGTTTGAAGCAGCTTTTTTTGCAAATTCCTGATCCTGCCACCCCAAAAGGAATGGCAATCCCGGAGCATAACTCGAACCCATTTGATAACCGAAATATGGATCGGGTTGGTATTTCCCACCACCAAAAAAAACAGGTTCAGGAAGGTACCCCGGTAAAACGGTTCCCCCGCTTAAATTATAAGTTGCGGAAATATTCTGGATACTGATCAGGATCATTCTGGTAGCAAGATCAGCAACATCTTTCAAAAAAGACTGGTCGCCTGGTTTGCCAGTGACTTTTATCATGGCCTGAGCAGCATCGGCAAGCGGAGTAACTTCAATAACATTGGCATCAATTGTGATATGCCGGGTTGGTATTGCTTGTCCATCGACTCCGGTAACAACAACAGTTATTTTTTTTGTATTAAGTTTATGAGTTACTTTAACAGGGGTGTTTGCAGTTAGTTTCACGTTACTGGTGTAAGTTTGTTCCTGGGTTTTTGTGGGTGTTTCTTCCTTCTGTTGGTTTTGGCGGTTTCCACCCTGTTGCTGGTTGATGCTTCCCCTTGTACGGCTTGTTCTTCTGAATTTCTGATTTACCTCTTTAAAGTAAGGCACTTTATTGTAAAAACTTGTAAAGGTCATATTTCCGTTAAGCTGCCAGTTTTGAGAGTTCTGAATCCGGTTTCCCAATCTGATCGTGTCGGCTGTAATTGGTCCGGCAAGCCAGTTGTAAGATCCCTGGTAACGAACGTTTGCCGAAATGAAATTCAGGAATTTAATCATGTTCAATGGCACATTGTACGTTGCGTTGATGTTGTGGTCGTACAATACCGGCCGCCCCATTTCCCAGAGATTATTCAGAATGGAGTCTTTTTTCCACTGATAATCGTTGTCGTGTTTGTTAAAACTACCTTCGGGCTCATCGATACGGTTGGTCCCTCTTGAGGAAAAATCGATTTTCAGAGACCGGGTCAGGTCGTAGCGTAAATCAAAAAACCGGTTCCAAAGAAAATCTTTTTCGTAGGTAGGAGGCAGTATGAAACTCGGATTTGTAATATTTCGTGATTTTGTTTCATGATATCTTCTGTACAAATCGGTTCTGAATGATATTTGAGTGGGAAGCGCATAAAAGTTAAAAGCTCCGATCAGTTTCAGAGGGCCTTTTTGCATTGCCTGCACTTTGGCAAAAGGTTGGATAAGTTTCGGACGGCTGCTGAAATTGTACGAAAACATAGCGCGGTGCTGTTTATCGCCATTGACTTCTGTATTGACATCCCTTCTTGAAATTTCGTTGTAAGAATAGGTCAATGCAAAATTCTCGGGATCCCACAAATGTGTTTTTTCCTTATTAGTTTGCGGTTCTACCTTGACATTGGTAAAGTTGATGCTTTTTCTTGTTGTCAGATCCTGTGAAATGTATTTGATCGAATCTATTTCGTGTTGGCTATTAGCATGTTCAAGCGATTTTGATAGTTCAATATCGGGTTTGAGCGGATCGTATTTCGGATTTTCCACGCTTTTTGAGTAACCATAATAGAATGGTAACCTCACTCCTATTTTTTCAGGAAAGAAACGACCTAAATCAAGTGAAGCGGCAATGTCATATTCGTAAATATCGTTTAACTGCCTGCTGTTTTTATTCTGGTTGATGCTACCATATCCTTCGGTACTCGTTCTTCCGGCAAACGTTACATTTCCAAGGTCAGCAATTCTTGTTGAAAGACGGGCATTTGAAGCCCATCCACCTTTGTCATCGGTATCGGTCAGGCGCAATTCATTTGCCCATACTTCCACAGATTTTGGGCCTGTATTTATTTGTCCCTTCCTGTTCCTGATCCCCATCATCATTACCTGAATATTGCCAAGGTTCGGACTACCTTTAATTTTTACCTTATTTCTGTTTTTATTCCAGCCTTCATGAACAATTTCATAAACATCCTGAATATTAACGGTTGAACCAGCATTGCGCAATTCATCGTCCCGCTGCAGCTTACATTCGGTAAATAGTTCGAGAGGGACATTGACCCGGTTTTCATCGGGCCAGACGATATATCTGTCACTTTCAAGGTCGCCGTTATAAAATCCGTAAGGTGTTAATTTCAAAGGCAGTTCGTATTCGTAATAGTTGTAATTGTAGTCTGATCCAAGGCGAATAAAGAAGTAGAGTTCATTATCTTTTAAAGGATAATCTTCAATCTGTTCAGCGTGTACCTCGAGTTTTAACTGGGAGTATCTTCTGAAGTCCATATTTATCGATTTGTAGGCAGCACGTGCATCACCCTGCTCCAATTCGGTCACTTTCAGAACCATTGATTGTTCGTTTAACTGCATCAGTTGAGGATTGGCAGGATCGATCACCCTCGAGATTCCAGGTGGCAAAATATAGTTTACCGGTTCGCGGCTGCCATTTTCCTCGATACTTACAGCAGAAACATTGAAATTTGTGTTTGGAGAAATTACACTGGGATCGCCGATGTGGCGCGTGTATGTCCGCCAGTCGGCCCTGACAAGGTCGAGTTCTGCAAAACGCAGTATTGTTGAATCCTGAAAACCGCGCATAAACATACGTAAAAACCGGATTGATTTAAAATCGCCAATATTCCCAATTACTTTATCGGGTTCCCTGATCGGTATTTTGAACTGGTACCATTTGATGTCGGAAATTTGACCATTTTTCAACATAACCTTGCTTTCCTTGATATCGCTGATATAATTTTGCCCTTGCACCATATCTGCCTGC
The DNA here is from genome assembly GCA_037442685.1 of Draconibacterium sp. Classification (GTDB taxonomy): domain Bacteria; phylum Bacteroidota; class Bacteroidia; order Bacteroidales; family Prolixibacteraceae; genus Draconibacterium. Next base: position 9,629 of record JBBIPU010000082.1, read on the forward strand.
CTGATGCTGACCCGGTACTGGTAATATCTTTCGTATTCATTTAATGTGTTGTCGGAGTTTATGTCTTCCACATCAGGTATTGTTGAAGATGAAGTAGGATAGCTTTCGGGCGACATTTCGGTGGTTGGCGAGTTTTTATCCGGGCCGTTGAATTTTTTATATCGTTCCAGAATATCAAGCTGTTGTTCATCGTAATCCGTTCCGCGGTAATAATGAAAATTATCGGTAGCGGGGTCAGTTTCAATTTTTGATATGACATCGGGATATACTTTGCTGCTCAGGTTTTTCAAATAATTATTGAAATACGATTTTTCATCATCGTCATTTAAACCGTCAAAACCAAGGTCCTGGTACATCCTTGAATTTGGATTGTTATCGAAAGCATTCACCAGCGACTGGAGTTTGGATACCCTTCCCCAGACAGTGGAATCAACATCTTTTAAAGTTCCGTCGGCGGGAAGACCGTTTTCAAATGATTTTCTCGAGTCTTTTAATACATCTTCTGAAATATCGCCAAGGTTAAAGTACAGATCGCCGCCGTGATGCAATCCCAGGGTATCGTAAACAAACGGATCCATTAACCAGAATTCGACATATTCAATATTTGAAGTTTCAAAATCGGTGGTTTCAATTTTTCTCATCAATCCTCCCCAGCGGGTTTCGGGCGCTTTTAAGGTTCCGTCAGGATTGACTCCGGCTGCTAAAGAGCTTGTTCCGTCATCGAAGTTGTATTGACCGCGTTCCTTAGGATAAAAAGCAAGGTCGAAAACCGGGATGTTGGTTGGCTGGCCAACCGGCGATTCCTTTGCGGGGAATATTTCCTTTTCAAAAACTTCGCGCATGAAATGGTTTGACTGCATCTCTTTGTCGTTCTTGATGTAATCGGGAGTCAATGAATTGTTCCGCAGGAATAAGGGATCGATGGTGTACCAGGCAAGATTTGCGCGGTTCATTCCATAATCAAATTTGTTCGTCATTCCGCCTTCAGGAAATAGGTCGGGCTGAAACTGAGGCGTACTTGCCAACACCCATGCTTGCCTTGCTTTTAACGAAATTGAGGTTTTTGTGCCTTCAAAATCATCAATGTAAACAGTACCGCTTTCACTAATATGACTCGATGTACCGGGGATCAGTTTTGCAACCTCAGCTTCGAAATTTATTGTTGAAGGTGTATTTGTTGTGTAAAACGGCAAAGCATCGACAGCTTTGGTAAGTAACTTACTTTCGGTTGAATAGCGGGCATCCATTCCAAGAACCATGTTCGAAATCGGATCGTAACCGTAATTTACTTTTTCTGTCAAAGGTCTTTCGTAAGCATAAAGAAACGTTCCGCCAATGTTCAGTTTATCGGAGAATGCATAGTTTGCATAGGCCCCCATCAGTGTTTTGCGCTGCATTGTAAACATGTCCTGGCTTTCGGTTGAAACCGAGACAGGTGTTCCTGCTTCGAGCAATGCCTGATTTATAATTTTAACGCGGCCAAGACTGTAATCGACAGTGTAATCAACGTTTTCGACAAGTTCACGGCCTGCGGCGGTCACCTTAACTGAACCCTGTGTAAGGTTTACAGTGTTTAACATAATTTCTGAGCTTGAAGCGCCTTTGTAGCTGCCAATAAGTCTGAATTTGTTATGTTCTGCATCCTGCTGGGCATAAGTTCTTATTGAATCGTAAAGCGACTGGAAGGTATATTTTTCAATGAGTGCAGGATCCTGAATAGAATCGGCAAGATGTTTTCCAAAGGGTTCGAGCACAGGAAATATAATTCTCCCCTGGTTTGACTGAACTGTAATTCCTTCAATGTAATCGAAAACCCCGTCTTTGTATGGATCGAGCTGTTTGTTGAGTTTATCAAGGTTCATCACTTCCAGAAGAATGTTTCCGTTGATTCTGCCTTCGGGAATGTAATTGATGTTAGTACCTGTGGAGTCGTTCTGATAAACCACGTTCAGTGCAAAATTTTCACTGGTCAGCTGGTAGGCATTTAAGTTGTAAACGTTCTTCATCATTAACTTCCATGTCGGAAGTTTTGGAGTAAGGTTGGTGCCTTTTAAAAGTTTGACGATCAGGGTTTGCGGTGTGGAAATACCGTCTGTCGAGAATTCGCCGACCTGGTAAGTCACACCATTCGAAGTGTAATTAAATGCCACTGCCAGAACTTCGTCGGTATTCAATGCCGAATTAAGCGAAATGTAGCCCAGTTTTTCGTTGATTGTATATTCCGAAGGATTAAGTTTTCTGGCCTGTTCAATTTTCTCAAAATCCCGTCCCCCGATAAATTCATTTCCAAACTGCGACATCACAGCGGTGATATTCTGTACGTACCTGATATCGCTGTAAGTGTTGGCCATTTCGTAATAAAGACCGTTTGCATCGTTGAACGGATAAATGTTCTGAGGATAGGGTAGTCCCTGTGTTTCCTGAAACTGCGGTATATTGTTGTAAATGTTCTGCTGATGTTCTCCAAGGTCCTGCAAGGCGAGCAGATTTCGGGCTTCTGTAAAATTACTTGACTTATTTGTAACCCAGACTTCAATTTTATTAATACTGATCGGAGTTAGCGGAACTGCTGTGTTTCTGAGCCAGTTATCATAGTTTTCGCGAAAATAGTGAGACAGGAAAAAGTGTCGGTTTGCGTCGTAACTTTCAGCCGAAATTTCGTAATTGGTAATCTGGGCACCGCCTTCGGTCTGTACGGTTTGCGACTCACCTTTTTGCTGCGAAAAAATGGTGGTGAGCGAGAGTTTGCCAAATTGCATTTCTGCTTTTACCCCAAACAGGTTTGAAGCGCCTGTGATCAAAGTTCCGTTTAGCGGCAGCGAAACATTTCCTGCTTCAATTTTTTTGATTATTTCATCCTCTTCACCCGTGTATTCGAGGTTCATTTTGTTTTCGTAATCGAAAGAAGCTTCAGTGTTGTAATTGACACGCATATTCATCTTGGTGCCGATCTGTCCCATTACATTCATCTGAATTTTTTCATCGAAATCGAAAGTCGGAACTTTCCTCAACCGTTCAGGTATTGCAGGATTTTCGGTTGTATTCATCTGGTAACCAAAACTTACCTCAACATAACCCTGGGGCTGAATGTTAACTGTATTCCCTCCGAAAATCCGGTTAAAAGCTTCTCCCCCGATGGTCAGTTCAGGTATCAGCGACTTTCTTTTATCCTCTTCCTGTATTTGCTGACGCTGGCGCCAGTAGCTTTTAATTGATTTTTCAAAATCGTAATCCATGTAATCGTCTAACGACATGGTCTGGGGAAGCCTGTAATTCAATGTTCCCACTTTTTCGTAAAAAACATACTGCCCGGTTACCGGGTCGTATTCAACTTCGTATTTAATGTTACTTGGCTTATTAAGAAAAATTTTGGATGTATCGGCCGGGGTTCTGCCAAACGCAGGCTGGTCTTTAAACGGAAAGGGAAGCGGGCCAATGGTATCAGTTGTGATTGTGTCCTGTTGCTGTGAATAATAAAAAAAAGTATAATCCACATTATTTACAGCATCGCCCGGTTTAGCAAGGATCAGTAAAAATGTAAATAATAAACAGAAGTATATATTATTAAAACTCCGGCCTGAATTCATTCCAGTTTATAACCTCTTTAGCGCTTGTTTAATCACACTCTCCACTGTCGATTGCGGTTGCTCCTGAAGTATCTTTGATACTACCTTTTCTGCGTCCCTTTTAACGAATCCGAGCATGACTAAAGCTGATAACGATTCATTTAAAATAGTATTGTTTGGCGAAAGGAAAATTTGGTCGGTTTCGTATAATTTTCCGAGTTTGTCTTTTAAATCGATGATTATGCGCTGGGCTGTTTTAATGCCTATCCCTTTAACTGCCTTTAAAACCGCAACGTTTTCGGTGGTCACCGCAACCGTTATTTCTTCGGGATTCAAAGACGAAAGCATCATAATTGCAGTGCCTGATCCCACACCATTAACCGAAATCAGGTTTCTGAACAGGTCGCGTTCGCTTTTGTCGGCAAATCCATACAAAACATGGGCATCTTCGCGAATTACCTGGTGCAGGTAAACCAATCCCTCTTTTTTCTGGTTTAATTTACTGTATGAATTCAGTGAAATATTGATGTAATATCCAATTCCACCGGCTTCAATAACAATGTGTGCCGGATTGCATTCGATAATAATTCCCCGGATAAACTCGTACATCGTTGTTGCTGATTATTTAAATCTGATCGTCTTCCTCTTCAAGATTTACACTTTCGTCGATCTGATTTGGATTGATATTATATGATTTTAACGGATTTCTGGTGATTTCAGCATGAATTTTCCTGTTTTTGAAAATATCCACTGCCATAAACATTGCCTGTCGGAATGATTCGGGAGAAGCCTTGTCCTCACCCGCGATCGAATAGGCGGTTCCATGAGCCGGAGAGGTACGGATAACCGGAAGGCCTGCAGTATAATTCACCCCGTGCTCAAAAGACACCAGCTTAAATGGTATCATTCCCTGATCGTGGTACATTGCCAGGATTGCATCGAATTTCCGGTAATCTTCCGATCCGAAAAATCCGTCAGCAGGATAAGGTCCCAATGCAATTATTCCCTCTTTTTTTGCCTGTAAAATAGCTGGTAGTATTATCTCATTTTCTTCATTTCCAAGCAATCCGTTATCGCCTGCATGCGGATTTAAACCAAAAACAGCAATTCTTGGTTTTGTTATCAGAAAATCCTGTTGAAGCGACCTGGAAATGATCCTCAATTTTGAAAGGACAGTTTCTTTTGTTATGTTTTTCGAAACTTCGGAAAGTGGTAAGTGTGTGGTAACCACACCCATTTTCATCGTTTCGCTTACCATGAGCATCACATAATTATCGGTTTTAAAACGCTGGGCAAGATATTCGGTATGACCGGGGAAACTGAAATGATCGCTTTGAATATTGTCTTTGTTGATCGGTGCAGTTACAAGAACATCAATCAATCCCTGTTCAAGATCGGCACACGCTGCATCCAGTGCATTAAAAGCCGATTCGCCAGCTTCGTGTGTTGATTTACCAAGTTCAACCCTGACATTATCGTCAACACAGTTAATGATATTTATCCGTTTGGTGTGTGCTTCGTTTGCATTGCGGATATGATTAAAGCTTAAGTTTTCGATATTTAAAGCTTTACGGTGATAAGCAGCCACTTTCGGAGAACCATAAATAATGGGTGTGCACATTTCTGTCATATATGGTTCAATAAGTGTTTTTATGATTACTTCGTAACCAATCCCGTTAATATCTCCGTGTGTAATTCCTACTTTGATTATATCCTGATTTCCCATTTTATCCTGTTTCAGATGTTTGAAATTTCCTTTTCAAAGAGAGGCAAAGTTAATTTTTTAATTGAATTTCTTCAAAAAGTTATAAAGCAGCCTGGTGCCAAAACCGGTGCCACCAACCGGCCGGTAACTGTCTTTTTCGTCGAGAAAGGGCGTGCCGGCAGTGTCGAGGTGAATCCAGTCGTAACTGGTAAAATGCTCGAGAAATTTGCCTGCTATTGTCGATTGTGCTTCCCTTGTGCCCAGATTGTTCAAATCGGCAACAGGCGATTTTAATGGTTGTGCATATTCTTCCCACAGCGGAACTTCAATCAGCCGTTCGTAAGTTTCATATCCCGATTCTTTTAATTTCTGAATAGTTTCGGGTGTATTTCCCATAACCACCGAACCGTATTTGCCGGCAACAATATCGGCAGCGCCCGTTAAAGTTGCAACATCGATTACCAGCCTGGGTGAATATTTTTTAGCGTAACTCAAAGCATCGGCCAGGATCAGCCTTCCTTCAGCATCGGTATTTTTTATTTCAACAGTTGTTCCGTCGAACATTGTAATAATATCGCCCGGTACATAAGCATTTCCATCGGGCCGGTTATCGGTTGCAGGAACCAGGCCAATAACATGCAAAGCGATTTTGTTCATTGCAAGTGCATAAATGGTGGCGGCTACAACAGCGGCACCAGCCATATCGCTTTTCATATAATCCATCGATTTTGGTGTGGGTTTTAAACTTAATCCGCCGGTATCGAAAACAATTCCTTTCCCAACCAGTACGACAGGTTTTTCATTTTTTTCATTTTCAGGTTTCCATTCAAGTATAGTAAAGGTTGGCGGATCGATGCTTCCCTTGTTAACGGCAAGTAATCCACCCAACTTCAAAGCTTCGATTTTTTGTTTGTGAAAAATTTCCACACCGAAACCGGCTTCTTCTCCCATTTTTTCAATTTCGTCCGATAACTGGTTTGCAGTCAGGTACGAAAGCGGTTCGTTTACCAGATTCCTTGCATAAAAGACAGCTTGTGTAACATTACGGATTTCTTCAATCTCTCCGTTCGTAATTTTACTGCCGGCAATAAAAATATCCTTCAGCAAATAATCATCCTTTTCTTTTTTGTATTTATCAAACGAATATCCTGAAAGAAGAAGTCCTTCGATTAAATCAATCCCCACTTCCGATTTGCTGAAATCTGCGATCTGCACAGCTTCGGTTTTATCTTCCTTCAGCGCATCAAAAAGTTTCGATCCTGCAATTCTGGCAGCTTCCTTTCCGGAATAAATTTCTTTTTCTTCTTTTGGTTTGAAAAAAAAGTAAAGCGACGGGTATTTATTTACGATACAACTGTTGTTTTTTTCGAGTTTTCCGGTCACATGTTTCTTATCGTCATCCGAAAAACTGGGAAATGAATACTGACCGACATTGTCAAAAATTACCGCTGTTGAAATATTTTCTTTTAATTCTGTTATTTTTGAAATTTTTGAAATCATATCGAAATTTTGGGAGCTAAAATAGCATAATAATGTTGTTTGAACAGCAAATTCGGAATAAACCGGAAAATGAGGGAAGATAAAATTTTAAATAAAGCGTTGAATCTCGAACCACTCAGCCTTGAAGAGGGAATGTTTGTTTACGAAAATGTTCCGACAAACGAGTTGATGCTGGTTGCCCATGAATGCCGGCAAAAACAGGTTCCGGGAAATAAAGTGGGATGGATTATCGACAGGAATATAAACATTACCAATGTTTGTATTTCAGGTTGTCAGTTTTGCAATTTTCATTGTAAAATTAATGAAGAGGCTCAGTATATTACCACAATTGACGAGTACCGCCTGAAAATTAATGAACTATTTGCAGCCGGAGGCAGACAGGTTTTACTACAGGGAGGAATGCACCCGAAACTTGGAATTGAGTTTTACACCAACCTTTTTTCTGAATTAAAAAAATATTATCCCGATTTAAAACTACACGCGCTTGGTCCACCCGAAATTGTGTTTCTGTCGAAGAAATCGAGGAAAAGTTTTCGCGAAGTGCTCGAAATTCTTGTTGAATCGGGGATGGACAGTTTGCCGGGAGCGGGCGCCGAAATTCTGTCCGACAGGGTGCGGAAAACCATTTCACCCGGCAAATGCAATGCCCGGGAATGGCTCGATGTAATGAGGGAGGCCCATAAAATGAACCTGGTGACATCGGCAACAATGATGTTTGGCCACATCGAAACAAAAATGGAACGGCTGGAACACCTCATCAGGCTGCGTGAAGTTCAGAACGAAAAGCCACAGGGACACCATGGTTTTGTAACTTTTATTCCCTGGCCTTTTATGGATGAGGGAACCGAGCTCCAGAAACAGGGAATCAGGAATACATCAACTGCAAACGACTATTTGCGACTGGTTGTTATCAGCCGCATCATGTTGAACAATGTAAAGAATCTGCAGGCATCGTGGCTGACAGTTGGCGCCGCAACAGGCCAATTGTGTTTGCATGGCGGAGCAAACGATTTTGGATCGGTAATGATGGAGGAAAATGTGGTTTCAGCCGCCGGGGCAAAATACAAAATGAACGCTGTTGGAATTCAGCAGGCAATCCTCGATGCAGGGTTTGAACCTCAGTACCGGAACCAGGCTTACGAAGCAGTTGAATTGCCGAAAGAGCTGACGGTGAAAAATTAATACAGGCATGGAATTCCAAAAAACAAATTCCAAAAATCAGTCAAGTTTTAAGAATTTGAATGCTAAATAGTTAAGATAGAAGTAGTTTTAAGAATTCGAAATTCTTACTCAGGGAAATTATATTTTTTCGAAATGAAATTGATCACATTTTCCATCTGCAGAACCTTAAATCCATGCACAAGATAGCCCATAATAAACTGATAAACCTCGTTGTTTTGCCTGATATTCGGTACGATAAAGTCAAGCGCTTTTATATATTCGGTTTCGCGTTGTTTCTGGGTAAACAGGGGATCGTTAAAAGCAACCAGGTAATTAAAGATATTGTCGGTGTAAACTGCAGAATAAATCAGACCGGCACTGGTGAAATCGAGGGTTTTAAAAAATTCTTTCTTATACGATTGTTTACGTTCAGCCGCGGTTAAATATCCGTCAAGCAGCGGAATGCGTTGATTCTTAATCATCTGCGAAGCAAAAAGTCCCCTGTTATCCTGTGATGACTGAACTACAAACATATCGCGATCCATTTGCATCTGATTATATTTACTTGCAAGATCATCCGTTTTGGTTGTTTCCCCTTTTTGTCTTGCATTTTCCAATTCGTTTTCAAGTAATTCCATGTTTTGCCTGAGCACTTTATCTTTAGTCAGAAATGCAAACCATGCAGTATTTTCCTTAGATTTAATCACTTTCAGGTTTTCGGCAGGAGCTTTAAAATCGGTTTCGAAAACGATATTTTCATTGTCGAAAATAAAATCGAGCAGTTGAGGTGGTTCGTTCATGATTTTACCTGCCGGTGTGGTGCCAAAAACAATCCGGTAAATGCCGGAGTGAGCATTTTCAGGAAATGCAAACCTGATTTTGCCAGACGATAGTTCGAATTTTGTACTGTCGATGGATGTAAAATCATCTCCTTTTATCCATCCGAAAACAACAGTATTTTCAGGTTGGTTTTTAACAGTGATTTCAACTGTAAAGATTTGGGAATAAGCCTTTCCATTCAATAATTCCAAAATGGTTAAACCCAGAAGAAAGAAAAATAAGGTTTTCAAATTTTATCCTTTTAAATGTTAATATTTATGTGGTTTAAATGTAACAATTTTATGAATCATCGTGAATTATAGGGCAACTTAGATTTGAAAATTAAGTGCGAAATCTTTCTACATTAATGAATTAGTAAAGCCTTACCGGGATTTGAAAGATTTTTTTGAAAAAATTTTTTCTTTAACGAAAAGCTGTTATTTTTGCAACGCTTTTAGAAAAAGCAGGCGTTCAGTAAAGAACATATTTTCCCTAGTAGCTCAGTCGGTTAGAGCGGCGGACTGTTAATCCGTAGGTCGTAGGTTCAAGTCCTACCTGGGGAGCACCGGTATATAAGTATTAGCGTTATATGAGCTTTCAT
>JBBIPU010000083.1:0-3726 GCA_037442685.1 Draconibacterium sp.
GTGGTTTGAGCAATTGTATCTTCAACCGACATTCCGATCAAACTTCCAATTGCAATTCCTCCGAGGGCTGTTTTCTTCAGAAAATTCCGACGGTTATTACTTGTTGTCGGATTGGCTATTTCTGCTAAAACGGCTTCTTTTTGAATTGATTCACGCTCTTTATTTTGAGCAGCAATTTGCTGTATTATACTTTTCATGATTTTATTTTTTAAATTTTTGATATTGGATACTGGATGCTGGATACTGGATACTGGATAATTGTACTTTTAAATTGTAAATAGTAAATGGTTAAATAGTAAATTCTCAATACTCTGCACTTACTAATAGTTTCTTTCTTTCAGATAATTGTCGAGTTCTTCTTTTGTCATCGGAAGTTTTCCCGGATAATTGTTCAGCCAGTTGAGGAAATCTTTTTTTATCTCTTCGCTCCATTCGCTGTCAATTTCACCCGCAAGGTATTTTTTCTCTTTTAAACGCTGATGTCCGAATTCATCGCGAAGAGCAGTAACTTCTGATGTAAGAACAAGTTCTTCAACCAGATAAGCCGGAATAAAAATAACGCCGTATTTTTTTGCCAGAACCACATCTCCTGGCAGAACAGTTGCGCGCCCGATGCGGATCGGGGCATTGATTGAAGTAAGCATCATTTGCTGAATAAACGACGGGTCAACTCCTTTCATCCAGCCATTAAATCCTTTGATTTCAGATATTCCTTCCAGATCGCGCACCGCCCCGTAAAATACAACGCCTCTCTGTGATTTCGCATAAATCGAGTTTCCAAGGTTATCGCCGATTAAAGTACCATCCACTATTTTTCCATAACTGTCGGCAACATAAACATCGCCCGGAGTAAGTACATCTATCGGCCAGGAGTTTGTTCCCCCTTTTGAAGACCTCCCTTCTGCAATTCCCTGGTCTTTAATCATCTTTTCCATATCGGGACGAAGAGGCATGTACTGGGCTGTTACAACCCTGCCTGTCATCGCTTCATCAGGATTCACAATGATCCAGTCGTTTTCAAACTGATTCTGAAATCCTTTGTTGCGAAGCACTCCCCACGCTTCTTCAATTGAAATTTTCTTTAACCTTTCGAGAATCGAATCGGGCACTTTCGGACGTCCGTCGGGGAAACGTTCACCTTTCCACTGTGATGTAAGCGCTTTGATATATTCGGGTGAAGAACCCACCTGCTGCGCGTTGGTTACACTGCACACAAACGCAAGAAGCAGAATAATGATCATTTGTTTTTTCATAAGATAATCTGTTTAGTTATTTATTCAAGTTAATTATTATCCTTTATCATAATTGATATAAGTCGCTGATATGCAACATTTTGTTGTCGCTCAGCTTTAATTTTCCTTCCAGAAGAACTGCGTTTTCATTACCATCGCCAAGACATGTAAAAACTGCATCAGCCCTTTCAAGATTTTCATTTTTAGTGTATTCATTGACTGTTGCCAACACTTTAATTCCGGCTTCCTTACCTGCAATCACTCCATTTTCAGAATCTTCGATTACTACTACTTCACCGGCAGACAAACCTGTTTTCTGAAGAGCAAGCAGGTAAATTTCCGGATCAGGTTTCTTTTTTGTAACCACATCCCCGGCCAGAATCAGGTCGATTTTAATATCCGACAGCATGTTGCTGACAATGGTTTTCACCGCTTTTTCGTTCGAAGTTGAACAAATTCCGATTGAAATACCTTTTTCGTTTGCTTCCTTCATTATCCTTTCGATTCCGGGACGCAAAGGCAATTTGCCGTTTTCAATGAGAGAAATAAAAACTTCTGTTTTTAAAAGATGGAGTTGCTGCACAAAATCATCGATCGAAAGCCCTGCAGGAAGATATTCTTTTCCATCATTCTGAAAATAGAAATTCATTCGCTCCTTTCCCCCTGCAATCTGCAGCAGACTGTGATACTGCTCAACATTCCAGAAAGCTTTGATTCCTGCTCGTTTAAAAGCTTCGTTAAAAGCCACCCGGTGACCATCCTTTTCCGTATCGACAATGGTGCCGTCCATATCAAAAAATATTGCTTTCAACTTTTGCATGGCTGATAATTTTAAGCTTTACCTGCGCTTCCGAGTAAATCAATCCAGTAGGCAATTCTTTTTTTGATCTCCTGTTTCACATATTTATCGATCTTCCCCGGGTCATATTCTTTCCGGTGTTCATTAATATATTCGAAAGTGCTGTCGATCAAAATGTATTTCAGGTTTGTCGATACATTGTATTTCGATCCTCCGTTTTCGATCAGACTCAGGACAGTCGGCTCATTCAAACCGGTTCCACCGTGAATTACAAGCGGTGTTTTTACAACAGGCTCATTAATTTTCCGGTAAATTTTGCCAAGTCGTTCAAAATCGATCACCGGATTTTCAGTTTGGTAAACACCGTGCGCAGTGCCGATTGCAGGACCAAAAAGGTCGATTCCTGAACGTTCAACAAATTCTGTCGACTTTTCCGGATCGCAGAGTTGCGCCTGATCAGCAGCCACTTTCACCTGGTCTTCCACACCAGAAACCGTGCCTAATTCGCCTTCCACGGTAATATCGCCGAGTTTATGGCAGAAATCGCTCACTTCTTTTGTCAATCTGATATTTTCTTCGAAATCGTAATGCGATCCGTCGAACATGATGTTGGTGTATCCCAGTTCTGCGCATTTTTTACAAAAATCAACATCCGTGCAGTGATCGAGGTGCAGACACACAGGAATCGAAACCTGCTGTGCCATTGCCCTGAACGCTGCAACAATAACCTCAGGTTTTAAAAAACGTGCTGGTGTCACCGATGTTTGTACAATTACCGGAGCATTTTTCTCCGCTGCACATTCAATCACTGCTGCCATCTGTACAAAACTTGTAATATTAAAAGCCCCGACAGCATATTTCTCTTTGCTTGCCTTAAAAAGCATTTCTTTTGCCGAAACAATTGCCATATTTTCAGGTTTTTAAGTTTTCAAAATAGATTTTCCCTAACCTAGCCGCGCCCTGAAGCGAACTTTGATCGATGTACTCAAATTCGTAGTTGCCCAGCCATTTTCTTTTCACTTTTTCCATATTTTTGATATTCGCCGCTCCTCCGGTCAGTTTTATTTTCCGACTGAGATTAACCACCGGTGCAACCTCTTCTATGTGCGACGCCATGTACATGCTGTTCCCTTTTAACAAAGCCATCAGAAAATCTTCGCGCGAAGTGTTTACATCGACACCCGTAAATCCTGCTTTCAGAGCCAACACGCTGTACCTCGAACCCTGTAAAAAAGGTTCGTAGGAAGGCACTTCCGATTCAAGCTTTTTATCGATCACAGCCGGAACGAATTCATTGTAAAACTGACCGGCGCTCATTTCGCTGCAAAAAACCGAATGAAACCATTCAAGCGCCTTTCCGCCGGTATTCAGTACAAAAAGGGTAAGCCACAATCCCGGCAGAATATGCGAACGTATGTTGTATCCGGCAGAACCTTCCGGATTGTCGAGGCAAACCATCATGATATCGCAAGTACCTGAAATGTGCAGGATATCGCCGGGCCGGTCGATCCCGGCTGAGAAAGCTGAAAGAACAGCATCGTTTCCACCGCACAAAACCTTGCAACTTGGGTGAAATCCAAACATTTCCGCGATTTCGGGATCAACTGTACCAACTGCCTGGTACGACTGAAAAAGACCGGGAAGTTTATCTTCGGAAATGGAAAGTTCATGCAAAAACTCTGAATTCCAGGTTAA
>JBBIPU010000083.1:3826-6959 GCA_037442685.1 Draconibacterium sp.
CCAGCTTTTTTCTGATCGAAGAAGCCTGAACATGCGATCGCTGATCGAGAAACAGGATTGCCTTTGTAAGGGCTTTCCCATCTTTGTCCATTGCAACCAGTCCGGGTGTAGTAACTGAAAAGGAAACGACATCAACTTCAGCCACTTTTTTGCCAAACGATCTGCAACCATCTGCAAATTGCTGCCACCAGACTTCGGGATCGATTTCAGCCTTTTCACCATTGAAAATATCAACACCGTAATTCCGGTGGTAACTGGCTTTAACCTGAAGGGCATCATTAAAAATTCCCATCTTAAAACCGGTTGTGCCAACATCAACAGCTAAAACCTTAAATCCCATCGAGGTAAATTTCTTTGATTGAATTTCTGATTTTATCGACTTCTGAAGCAGGTAGCCTTTTCAATGGATTACGCAATTCACCACCCACAAGACCAACCGCATCCATGCCCGCTTTTACCCCTGCAACACCGCTTTTACCGGATATCACGCTGTTTAATTTTATCGCAATTTCCTGCAGCGATCTTGCTTTTTCACGGTTTCCCTTTACGTATTCATTATAAATCTGCACCGGAAGTTCGGGAAGAAAATTCGCCAGGGAAACAATGCCACCTTTCGCACCTTTCTCCAGCATTTCGAAAAGCGTGTTCGCAGTTCCGGTAAGAACTGTCAGATTAGTTGTCAGTCCTTTTTTCTCCTTGCTGCTGTCTTTAATTCCTACAATTTTTTCGATACCCGCAAGCCGGTTAATTAATTTTTCTGAAAAATCGACTCCGGTAAATCCAGGTGCGTTGTAAATTAAAACAGGGTACGGCGAAATATTTGTAAAATCGAGGTAATACTGATAAAAATCTTCGTCCGTGAATTTTCCCCTGAAATAAAACGGAGGCTGAACCAGTAAATAATCGACCGGAAAATTGCGTATTTTATTTATAAAAGCTTTCGCAAGGTAGAGGCTTTCGTACATCACACCGACAATAATCGTTTTTCTTCCGGCAACCAGATTGCTGACAGTCTTAAGAATTTCGATTTTTTCATCTTCAGCAAGGCTTTTGTACTCACTGTTCGAACCTAAAACCAGCAATCCATTCAATTCGCTTTCAAGATAAAACTGAAGGTTTTCTGAAAATCCTTCAAAGTCGATCTCTTCATCGATCCTGAACGGAATGTTTACCGGGGCAAAAATCCCTTCCAGCTTATTTGTCATATTTGTTATTTTCGAAGTTATTCCCAACAAGATTCTGATTTGCTATTCGAAGAAAGGAATTCCGGGAGTTGCGTATTTTCGCATCCCTTCTTCATTGATTTCCACGCCGATACCGGGTTTTTCCGACAAAGTAATAAAACCATTGGAAACCATTTCCCCATCGAAAGTGACAATCTCTTTAAACATCGGATCGGTCTGGAAATAAATCTGCCATTCGAGAATCATAAAATTAGGCACCGAGGCACAAACGTGGCATGAAGCCATAGCTCCAAGGAATGAAGCCACCATGTGTGGTGCAAACGGGACATAATACAAATTGGCCAGGTTTGCAATTCGCTGGCCTTCGCCCAAACCACCGGCTTTCTGCAAATCGGGCATCACAATATCAACAGCTCCCATTTCGAGCAGTTTTCGAAACCCGTGGGCAAGGTATAAATTTTCGCCTGCACAAATTGGTGTGCTGGTTGAGTCGGCAATAATTTTATATGCATCAACATTCTCGGCAGGTACGGGTTCCTCGAGCCACATCAGGTTCAGCGGTTCCATGCGTTTTGCCACTTGCTGACCAGTTATTGCATCATATCGTCCATGCATATCAACACAAATATCTATTTTGGGTCCAACCGCTTTTCTAACCGCAGCAATCTGGTTGTACATTCTGTCAAGTTCTGCAGGGCTGGCTGTCCAGTTGTAATAATCATACTTATTTGGATCATTAGCCTCATCAACATCAAACTTAACAGCATTAAAACCCATATTTACAGCCTTCATTGCCGATTCGGCAAATTGGTCGGGAGTTGGGGAATTTGCACGATAAAGCGCCGTATCGCAATAAACACGGATTCGATCCCTGAATTTACCTCCCAAAAGCTGGTAAACCGGCAATCCCAAAGCTTTTCCTGTCAAATCCCACAATGCAGTTTCAACTGCTGTAAGAACTGCAACATACATTCCCGACTGGGCACCTTCAAAAAAGCCTGATTTGCGGATATCTTCAAAAAGCCGGTTCACATTCAGCGGATTTTTACCTTTGATGCGTTGGCCAAACATTTTTACTAAATGGTAAGTACCAGGAGTAGCATCAACAGCTTCGCCACAACCCCAGATTCCCTGGTTGGTATGGATCTTTACAAACAAACTGTGCCCGTTACGGATGTATCCACATTTTATTTCGGTGATTTTTAAATCGCTGGGAGCAGAAGATAAAGGTGCATTTTGAACTGCTGTTTCCAGACCTTTTCCAAAACCTGAAGCTGCAGTGAAACCCAAAGCTGCGGTAATTGCGCTTTTGGTTATAAAATTTCGTCTTGAATTGATCATCGTTGGTTTGATTAATTTGTGATAAAATTACCAGGTGCGGGTTTTAAGTAATTCCTGAATCTGTTCTTTTGGCACAGGCAGTTCGTTGATATGGTCGTTAAGCCATTGCGAAAAGTCTTTTTCAATTTCGTCGGACCAACGCGAGTCGATTTGCCCGGGTGTGTATTTTTGTTCGCGCAGGCGTTGATGCCCGAACATATCGCGCAACCTGACAATTTCCGATGTTTTAACTACCTGCTCTGCCAAATGTGGAGGAATAAAAATAACTCCGCCATCCCTTCCTAAAACAACATCACCGGCAATAACCATTGCATCGCCAATCCGGGTAGGTGTGTTAATTCCTACCAACGTTGTATTCAACTCTCCGTTTGGATCGTTTAAATGATGTGAGGGATGGTAGCTGCGGAAGAACGATGTAAAAGATCCAAGTTCCTTTAAACCGCTTATATCCCTGATTGCACCATTATACACAATACCGTTGCCGGTTTTTGCAAATATCGAATTTCCTAAATTGTCTCCAATAGTAGGTCCATCAACATGGGCGCCAAACTGGTCAGCCACGTAAACATCGCCTTTTACCAGCAAATCAATAGGCCACGAATTCTGTG
>JBBIPU010000083.1:7059-18927 GCA_037442685.1 Draconibacterium sp.
TCAGCCACGTAAACATCGCCTTTTACCAGCAAATCAATAGGCCACGAATTCTGTGATTTAATCCTGCCGTCCTGTTCGTGACCTTTTTTGTCGATAGCCCGGTGAACATCGGGGCGTCCGGGCATAAAAGTAGCCGTAACAGCCCTGCCAACCAGAACACTGTCGGGGTTGATGCACTGCCAACCATCGTCGTAGGCATGTTTATAATTAGCGCCTTTCAGCACTGCCCATGCTTCTTCAAGTGTTACGAGTTTCATACGTTTCAATATATCATCCGGAACTTTTGGACGGCCGTCGGGAAATCGCTCACCCTTCCATTCGGGGGTTAAAAAAAGCAGTTCTTCCTTTGAAATTTGTTGTGCCTGACAGTTAATGGCTACAACAAAAAAGACTACAAATAACTGTATTATTTTGAATTTGTTCATCGTTATTAGGTTTTATGGTTTTGCCGGTAAAGCAGGCAATTTACAAAAAAAAGAGTACCCGGTTTCCCGGGTACTGATTTTTTTTATTTGTCCCACCATACTTTTGTTGCCAGATTATCAGGTCCCTGATGGTCGATAGCTTTTTGTAAATTTTCCCCGTTAACAGATATTTCTGAATTAGGATAGGTCAAACGGTTAATCCATTCAACTGCTCTTCCCGGATAGGGATTTGGAGCCAATGCAGGATAATTGCTTCTTCTGAAATTGGCAAAAGCTTCCGGTCCGTTGAGAAATGAAGAAATCCAGTACTGGGTATTGATCTGTTCCATTTCTTTACCAGTAACAAGTGGATTGGCTGCAATATATGCATCCCTTGCAGCGGGATCAACTGCACAGGTGGCATCAACCAATGCCATTTGATTCATGTGAGCCCTTATTCCTTCGGCAAAATAATCCGCGGCATTTCCTGTTGTAATCCATCCCCTTACACGGGCTTCAGCCAATAAAAGGTTAGTTTGGCTTGCAGTTACAATAAACATCGGGGCAGTTAATTTCACAATTCGGTTACGGTCAGCCTGGCTGTATTCATAGAAACTAACCAATCCGTCAGCTAAAGCAGCTTCAGTAGCAGTCTTGTTATCCTTTCCCATCGGAATTCCAATCTGATCAGCAGCTAAAATTGATGCATTTGCAGGTATCTGATCAGAACCTGATTTAGCGCCTTTATAACGAACCGCAAATGAAACAAGTCGTGGATCATTTGTGTTTTTCAATGCATCAACAAAAGGTTTTGTCAGATAAAAATTGGCAGCTTCAGTTGAATTTAGTGTATTACTTAAAGGATTTCTGTAATTGGCGTCGTGTCGTACAAAGGCATTGTCAATATTCGATGTAATTACGCCACCGTCAAAAGCAGCCTTAACCGCAGCCTGCGCCTGTGTTGGATCAACCGCGCTTAATCTCATACCTGCACGAAGCAATAACGAATAGCCAAACTTTTTCCATTGATCTATTTTACCCCCATATAAAATATCGGCGGTTTCAATCCTACCTGATGCACTTAAAGCAGCCGATGCTTCCGTCAATTCTTTGATTATTTTCGGATAGATCGATTCCTGAGTTTCGTACTTTGGAAAAAATATCTGTGATGTATATCCTTCACCCCCTTCTTCGTAAGGTATTTCACCATAGCTATCAGTAAGAACCATAAAGGCAAAGGCCTGTAAAATTCTGGCCATATTCATCAAGTTTGCCCTGGCCGGATCATCTTTAGTTAACCTGATAATATCATTGGTATTTTTAATTACATTCCGGTAATAACTTGCCCAGTTAGAATCGAATGAGGTACGATTTTCCTGATTGTAATTAGCCCCGGTTAATACACCTGAATTTGGCGAAATAATTTGCTGGACAACTCCAATCTCAAAAACAAGCGTTACAATTGAAGTGCTGACAACTGCATTGTTAAGTATAAATGCAGGATCAACAGAAGTTGCAGAAGTTTTACTTGTATTTATCTCGTCAAAGTCTTTATCACACGAAGTTATCAATGTGAATAATAACGCCAGGAAACAAATGTTATATATCTTTTTCATGTTTCTGAAGTATTAAAATTTAACATTAAGATTAAAACCCATACCCCTTGTTGTCGGAAGCCCTGGAGACTCCATACCAACAAGGTTATCAGAAGTATATCCGAAGCTTTCAGGGTCAATATTATCCACCCATTTCTTCAACATCAGCACATTGTTGGCAACAAGACTAAGATTCAATCCTTTTATCAGGAACGAAGCAGGAAGATGTTTCGTAAAATCATAGCCAAGTGTTATCTGGCGTAATTTCCAGTAACCTCCGTCGTAAACAACCGGTTCAACTAACGCCTGCGACCTGACTACTTCCCAGTAGGTTTGTACAGGTGCAACCACGGTGTTTGGCTCGCCCTTCTCATTGACACCTTTTCCAACAACTCCGCCTTCCCTGCCTTCAAGTGTCATTTTATGCAAACCATGACGGACAGCATTGAAGTTTGTACCCGATAACATCATATTCCCTAACTTAAAATCAATCAGGAAAGAGAAATTAATTCCCTTGTAATTGAAGGTATTTGTAAAACCTCCGGTCCATTTTGGCAAAGCGCTGCCAAACAATATTAAATCGGGAGTCCGGAGCGGAAGTCCGTTGGTTCCAAAAATCCTGTTCCCGTTTGCATCTAATTTATAGCCAAACCCGGCAATTTGTCCCATTTCTTCACCAACAACCTGGCGAACTTCGCCGTTGAAAACGTGCGTTCCAACAGTAATTTTTTCACCCGGAGTATCGGTTAATAAACTCAATACTTCAGTTATGTTGTAAGCACCTGCAAAAATAAAATCCCATCTGAAATCTTTTGTTCTGACAGGAACCAGATCGGCATATAATTCAACTCCCTGGCTTTGGCTTTTGCCGCTGTTAATACGGGTATCAACAAATCCGGAAGCATCTGAAATCTGCGCCTGAACAATCTGGTCGATCGTCAATCTCCTGTAAACTGAAAGGTCGAAACTCAAACGGTTATCAAACATTTTCATTTCAAGGCCTAACTCTGTTTCTTTTGTTCTCATCGGCCTCAGATCGGGATTTGGCACTGTACTTCCTGATGCGCCTCCTACCGGTTGGAGTGCTCCTGAAGGATTAGCTATTAAATTTGAATTCACTGAATAAAATAAAACATCAGAATATGGAGGGACATCGGTATCGCTACCTACTTCAGCATAAGCAACCCTGACTTTTCCGAAATTTAACCATTCCCATGATTTCAATGTCTCAGAGAATATATAACTTGCAGAAACCGACGGATAAAGAATGCTTCTGTTTTCGGGAGATAAAGTAGAGAACCAGTCGTTACGGATTGTACCGTTTAAATACAGAACACTCTTATACGAAACTTCAGCAGCTCCATAAAGCGAGTTAACGGCCCTTTCGGAATAATCGTACCGGGGATCTTTTGATCTGCCATTCTGCACTGTATAAAGATTCCTTACAACAAAATCGGTTACCTGAACGCTGTTATTCTCAGAAGTTCTTTTCATTTGGTTTCCCCCGGCATTTACATTTACTCCAATGTCACCAAATTCTTTATTGAATGTAAGCAAAAAGTCGGCATTGGTTTCGCGGAATTTTCTTGCTTCCTGGGTATAAACTCCATTAACAAAGCCTGCAGGTGCAGGTGCTAGGGATGCCTGGCCTGTAGGGAAATTATTGTATTCCTGACTTCTCGACCAATAGTCCTGCCCGATACGTCCCTGTAACGATAACCATTTTGTGAAATCGTATTTTAAGGCCACATTTCCAAATATCCTGTCTCTGATGATCTTATTAAACTGATCGGACAATGTGAAATATGGATTGGTTCTGTTCTTGAACCGGGAATAAACATATTCATTACCACTTGCATCGTGGGCATTGGCTTTTAAAACATCCATCGGCATTGAATTGGCCATTGCATATAAAGCAGTCGGAATTGTATTGTCCTGGTTTCCGACATTGGGCGGGTTTTCATTTTTTTCGTTTGAATAATTTATATTCCCCTGAAAACTAAACTTCTCAGTAAGGTTATAACTGAATCCGAAGTTAATTGTGTTTCTTTTAAAAGTGTTGTTTGGAATTATCCCCTGACTGGTCATATTTGCCATCGACAAACTCATGCCACCTTTATCTCCGCCGGAGGATAATGTTAAAGTGTTGGTAACATTGTAACCATTTCTGAAGAATTCATTGATAATTCCTTTCTGTGGTTCATAAGGAACCGTGAGACCGTTGTAAAGTACCTGGGTCATACCAGGTTGGAATTTTTCTCCAAACGACCATTGACCTGATGTTGGATTTGGAGTAGTAGGACGGACTCCCTGTTCACCTTGCCCGTATTCGTACTGATAATCAGTATAATCGATAGGTGCTTCATTGGTGTAATTTATATTGTATGAAACCCCTATTCCTTTTTGATCACCTTTTGATTTGGTGGTAATCATGATAACGCCGTCTTTTGCACGTGCACCATACAATGCCGAAGCTGCAGCACCTTTCAGCACTGTCATACTTTCAACATCATCGGGATTGATACTTGCAAGTCCGTCACCACCGTCAGAAGTAATACCTCCACCACGTACACCGATTGAGTTATCAGAACCTGCATTGTTTGGATTTGAGCCAAAATTGGTGTTATCGATAGGTACACCATTTACAACTATCAACGGATTATTTTGTCCTGAAATCGAAGATTGTCCGCGGATACGGATTTTTGATGTACCATTCGGACCAGTACCCAGACTTGTAATACTAACTCCGGCAATTTTTCCCTCAAGGGCATTCATCATATTAGGTGTACGGTTAACGGTAAGTTGTTCGGATTTAACTGTAGAAGTTGCATAACCTAAACTTTTACTTTCCTTTTGAATACCTAAAGCTGTTACAACAACTTCCCCCAATCCGATTGCCTCTTCCAGCATGGTGACATTTATTGATGTCTGATTTCCTACAGCCACCTCTTGCGATACCATTCCTACAAAACTGAATTGAAGAGTGGCATTAGATGAAACATCGGGAAGAGAAAAATCACCTACAGCATTAGTAACAGTTCCCTGGGTAGTTCCCTTTATAACGACTGAAACACCTGGCAACGGTTGTCCATTTTTATCAATAACCTTTCCTGTTACAGTCTTTTGCTGAGGTTCTGCATTGAGCGAAGCAAAAACCTGAAAGGTACAGGTAAAGAGAATTATCAATGCCATGTTGACAATGATCAGAAGTTTTCGCTTATTCCCAAAAGATGGGAAAATTCCAGATTCATTTTTTTTCATAGTGTTTTGATTAGTTTTAGTTTGAACTTGTGTAAGATTCACTTTTAAAGATAAAAACCGAACGGATGATAATAAAAAAAAAGTCGGATTTATCTGAATTGGATTTTGGTTTACTTCATAAATAGTCCTCCTTTTAGTTTTAGTTAGTTAGTTTGTTAATTATTAAAGTTATATGTCAAAATAAAATTTCAAAATTGCTACTGACAAAGCTTTGGTCAGTTCAATTAAATTTGAATACAAGTATTATCCGGAGAATGCCTAAACTTATAAAAGACAGCGCCATCCAGAATGCAATTGTAATGCCAAGAGCTTCGGGATGCCAGGCAAATATGGCTGCAATAACAATCAGAACAATCCCAAATATCAATCCATAAATATAATTTTCATTGCCTGCCTTTTTTACAACCAAAGCATTTCGGACAAGTATTATTCCCCTGATTAAAAGCCAGATACTGACCAAAATTGTGATCAATAAAAGAATAAAAGAAGGATTGGCAATCAGAAAAGCTCCGAGAATGACATCAAGAATTCCGCTGGTCAAAGTCCATTCCCATCGTTTGTGCGCTTGCCGGTTGTTAAATGCAAGCCAAATCTCCAACAAACCACCAATAACGATCAACACTCCGAATAGGACACTCAGTTTAGTTAAATTTTCAACCGGCGACTTGAGAAGCCATATTCCAAAAATAACCAGTAATACACCTTTTATAAGTGTGATCCACCAATTTGCCCTTCCGTAAGTTCTATTAATCGAACTCATATATCTGATTTTAAATAATTTAAAGATTGAAACAAAATATAACAGAGAACAAAATAAGAAATTGATGATTCAGTTTTCCATTTAGTCACAACATCTTGTGAGCTAAAAAGTTTACTAAATGTACATAATTTTATGTAAATTAAAAAAGGGAATCCCGATTTTCTGAATTCCCTTCTTCAAATGATTCATTGAGATCACTTTTTCTTATAAATTTCCTCCTCTTTCTGATATCCTTCCGAAATCACTGTTAATTTCAGATTTTCGCGGTTTACAATCATTCCATCATACAATATAGAGGGTACAAGAACTTCACCATTACTGATTGTCTGAAACGTTCTTCCACATTCTTCCGATTTACCCAGTTTCATGGCAATTTCGGCAGCTGTGGCAGCCATTTTGTCGTACGGTTTATAAACTGTACATGTTTGATTACCGGAAACAATCTCCTTAAGATTTTCAAGGTCGGCATCCATGCCAGCAATCAAAACCTTTCCTGCCTTGCCATCTTCGCTCAGAGCCTTTATTGTACCCAAAGCAATGGCATCGTTGCCGGCAATAATTGCATCAACAGCAACTCCTAACTTCAGAATATTTTTTGCATGTTCGTAACCTTCCGATTCACCCCATTCGTTGGTAAATTCGTTGTAAATAATTTTAACATCTCCTTTTTCAACCAGCGGAGCAAGTTCATTCATTTGTCCCAGGTATAAAAATTTACTGTTGTTATCTCCTTTCGCACCTCCAATTAACGCATAATTTCCTGCAGGTTTAATTCGGGTGAGGTAGTTGGCCTGCAGTTCCCCGATTTTTACATTATCTGTTGAAACATAATAATCGAGTTTGCAATTTTTTATCAGCCTGTCGTACGAAATTACTTTAATATTACGGGCATGTGCTTCATTGACTATTTCAGCTGCTGCAAACTGGTCAACCGGAACAACAACCAAAACATCAATGCCATTCGCGAGCAAGTCTTTTGCCTGTTTAAGCTGTTTGGCAGCATCATTTTCGGCAATTTCGACTTTTACAGTTCCTCCAAGTTCCTGGACTTTTTTCACAAAAAAGTCACGGTCATTTTCCCACCTTTCATTTTCAAGTGAATGCATTAACAAACCTATTTCAGGATGTTCATTATGCATCTTATTACAGCTATTCAGGAAAAAAAGAGTGAGAAAACATAACACGAAAATTTTTACCGGATAATACATAATTTTGATTTTTGTCATGTTCTCATCAATTTACGAATAATATCCGAAAAGGGTTTAATTTCAGGCTGTAATTTGCCTGTTTTGAAACATTCAGTTTAATGAAACCTTGTTTAACTGCCTTAAAATCTTTGAATTTCGCTGTAGAGTTGCTGAACCGGCAAACCCATTACATTGAAAAATGAACCCTCGATATGAGTGATTCCGATGTAACCGATCCACTCCTGAATACCGTAAGCACCGGCTTTATCAAAAGGTTTGTACTCTGAAATGTAATATTCGATTTCGGCAAGGGAAAGATGTTTAAACAGCACATTTGAAATTGAATAGAATGATTTTTGTCTGGCAACCGAAGTCAGACAAACACCTGTAATAACCTGATGTTCGCAACCGCTTAATTTTTGCAGCATCTGAACTGCTTCGTCTGTACTACCTGGTTTACCAAGCACTTCACCATTAATCCAGACAATTGTATCGGCAGTTATCAATAAATCATTTTCTCTTAAATCATGAATAAAATGATGTGCCTTTTGTTCTGCAAGGTAAACCGGTATTTCTTCTTTTGTCAGATCACCCGGATAATTCTCTTCTCCGTTATTTTCCCAAACCGAAAAACCGATTCCCAACGATCGGAGTAATTCCTGACGACGCGGCGATTTTGAGGCAAGAATATAATTGTAATCGGGCAACCAGTTCATTTCAGAATGAATTATTATACAGCATATCTTTTGTGAACCATTTATCCTGCGACCGCAAGGTTTGTTCAATTACATCGCGCACACATCCTTCTCCTCCTTTTTTATGAGAAATGTATTTCGAAATAGCTTTAATATCGGCAACTGCATCTTTCGGACAAACCGGCACACCGACCTCCGTCATTATTTTGTAATCAACCAGATCATCTCCCATGAACAGTATATTTTTCGGATCGATTCCTGTTTTTGCACTGAAATCCTTCAAACATTCCGATTTGTCGCGCACTTTTTCGTAATAATGAACCACACCAAGCTTTTCGTGCCTTAAACGGACCCTTTCAACATTTCCACCTGTAATTATTGCGATCGGGTAACCAAAAAGTATTGCATTCCTGATTGCAAAACCATCTTTCACATTTGCCGTCCGAACCGGATCACCTTCCTTGTTCAGCGACGATGTATCGCGCGAGAGAACACCATCGACATCGAAAATAAAAGCCTTTATATTTTTAAGTTCATCTTTAAAAAAGCTCATGATTTACTTTTTATATCGTTCAAAAATATGTTTTGAAATCAACCTGTACAACTGCCCGTATTCACTGTTTTCATCCAGAAATTTTAAATGCGAATCAATGATATTTTTATCGAAACGCACCGCCGGACCTGTTTGTGCCTTTTCAGGTTCAATTTCCTGAACTTTAAGTGCTGTTTCCAAAATTAAAGGTTTTAATACTTCAAACTGAATATTTCCCGATTTTAAAATATCAGAAGCAATCGTGTAAAAATAATTCACAAAATTACAGGCAAAAACCGCCGAAATATGAAGCATTTTTCTCTTCTCAGAATCGGCAACCGACACTGAATCAGAAATTTCACCGGCGATCTTTAATAATAGTTTCAGGTTCGATTCATTACCAGATTCAACAAAAAGCGGTATTTTTCTGAATTCAACTTTTCGATCTTTTGAAAAGGTTTGGAGCGGGTACAAAACACCTGTATTTTCAGAATAACTTCTTAGTACTGAAAGTGGAAGACTTCCAGAACAGTGAACAACCAGTTTATTGTCAAAATCGATCTGCGATAAAACTTCCTCAAAAGCAGAATCTTTTAATGCCACAAAATAAATACCGGCATCTTTGGTAATCTCTTTTGCTGAAGTTACAAACCGGGTCGAAAGTGTTTCTGCAAGTTTCTTTCCCGATTTTTCAGAGCGGCTGTACACCTGATTGATTTCATATCCCTTGTTTTTTAAAGCTTGTGAAAGTTGTGTAGCAAGGTTTCCGGCGCCAATAAAACAAAAATTCAGGCTCATTATTTTGAATTTAATGTTTCAAAAATAACAAGCCTGAATGAAATCAGCAATTACAATTTTCTTTGAATTCCCTTTATTTCACATTTGCTGCCGAAAGTCTGTCGTTTACCACTTTCCAGTTTACAATGTTCCAGAAATTATCTACGTATTCCGGCCGGCGGTTTTGATAATGCAGATAATATGCATGCTCCCACACATCGAGGCATAAAAGAGGTGTGCCCCTTTCTTCAACTACATCCATTAAAGGATTATCCTGATTTGGTGTTGAAGATACAAACAACTTACCATTTTTGTCAACCGACAACCATGCCCAACCGCTGCCAAATCTGGTTTTGGCGGCTTTTCCGAATGAATCCTTAAAAGCATCCATTGAACCTAAATCCTTTTCAATTGCTGCTTTTAATTTTGCCGGAACCTCCTGTTTTTCTCCGGTCATATTTTCCCAGAAAAGCGTGTGGTTATAATAACCTCCCCCGTTATTACGGATTGTTGCCGAATGTTTGCTGATATTTGCAAAAATCGCGGGCATCGGAGTTTTTACCAGGTCGGTACCTTCGATTGCTGACATGAAATTATTATAATAACCTTTGTGATGTTTTGTATAGTGCAGTTCCATGGTTTGTGCGTCGATGTAAGGTTCCAGCGCGTTATATGCATATCCCAGTTCGGGAAATTTATGACCTTCAAATACATTACTTTCCAAAGCCATCGATTTTATGGGATTGATCAGTGGTGCTGCCAGAGCAGCAGTTCCAACCACAGTTAAAAATTTTCTTCTTTCCATTTTTTATTATTCCAGTTTTTTTGAAATTGAAACAAGAAGAATATGAAAAGGTTCGTTTTTATTCTATAAAAAGAATTGATGTGTCATTGAATTTGCACATGATTTTCTTTCGATCCATTTATAATACTTTATGATTCAGAGATTTCAGTTTTCCTGATCAGGCAAGATCAGAAAGGATTCCTTATGTTGCAGTATCAGAAGGCAATAAAAGAATATGAAAAAAGAGCTTCCCATGTGCGTTTCGAAATTAGAATCGGCAAAATTGGCAAAAAACATAAAAACCAGCAGAATAAGAAACAAAGGATCGCGATAACTTTGTGTTTTAACTACCGGATAAACAATAAGAAACATGATAATAAGGAAACCTGTGAACCCGAATTTAACCATGTAATTCAGGTACTGGTTGTGCGATGAAGCATACAATCCTTCTTCCAGTTTCGAATTATTTCTGATGTATGTTTTTCTGAATTCATCCTGCCAGTTTCCGGCACCAACACCAAACCAAAAATGATTGCTTATTATTTCGATCGCTGCTTTTGAATATTCAATCCGCTGCGAAAACGACTGATAACTTGGATTTCCTGTAGCCGAATACATGTAAAATTCCCAGACTGTCTGATAGATACGCGGGTACAACGAATACCTTTTTTTCTGAAAGATGTAATTCGAAATTCCGTTTTCAACATTATTAATATCTTCCGGGGTCAATGATTTCACACCTTCAGCATCTTTTCTTAAACCTTTGGAGGTGAGATACCTGATCAATGTTGTGTACAATGGAAATCCGTTGGGCCTGACTTCATCATATTTTACTTTCGAAATTTTGTTCCATTCATTTCGCATTTCATCGTGGCAAATATACAAATAGGTATAATGACCGTTTTCAACTGCCTTATTTTCAAAATCATGCTCATAAAGATTCCCAAGTGCAGTAGTTTTGTCGATTGTTATTTTATCTGTTTTTTCGATATTGTAAAACGAAATTACGACCCATGAAACATACAACAAAGGCACTAAAATAATTCCAGCCAGAATTGATATTAAAATGATTCGGTATTTCTTCTGTATCTGGAAAATTAAATAACCCAGATATGCCAGAATACTGGCTACAAATGCAATTACACCAGTTAACGATTGCTGAAAAAACAGAAACGCAAGAAAATAAACAGCAGCTGATAATAATCCTGTTTTATACCATAAACTGAGTTTTTTATTGTTATTCTGAATAAAGAGAATCAGAAACCAAAAAATCAGGATCAGTTGAAAACTGAATCGGATATGAGAAATCAAAGTAATTTTATGAACTGCAAAATTTATATTTTGGGTTCTGAATATCCAGTTTAGCAAGGCAACTATTGTGGAAACAAAAATTGCAAATGCAAACACAAAAAATAAAACTCTTTTTTGATGATTGTTTAACGGTTTTCCTAATAGAAATGTAGCAGGAATGACAAGGAAAAATAACGATTTTTGAATATCATACAATGAATTTCCTCTTTTATAGAAAAGAATAAGGCTTAAAACGTAGATCAAAAAAATTGCTGCCACAAACAACAGAATCCTGTTTTCTTTAAATCTTTTAATTTTGTTATTCCAACTATCCTCAAATAAAGCTGCAAATAAGATCACTCCGCTGAAAACAGATACCAATGCCTGTGAAAAAGGTAAAAAAGCTACAAAACATAACAGGGAAACAAAAAACAAGGAAAAGTCAAATTTTCGGGTAAAAATTTTATTCATAAAGAATACCTTTTCAAAGAAACGAACATTAAAAAAAGATATTGCTGGCAATAAAATAAAAAAGGCGCCGTAATCTGAAGTCAGTATGCTGTGGAAAAGACACAGGGATCGC
>JBBIPU010000084.1:0-18728 GCA_037442685.1 Draconibacterium sp.
CAAGGCAACTGTAATATAAGTTGCCAGTATTTGTAAAAAAATTATGGATTAAAATCTGGAAAATATTCGCCGGGAAATTGAAGCTTTTTATTTACTCAAAAGCAGATTTACCAATAAACTCTTTTTATCCTTTCATGTTGTTTCCAGCAAAAGCATCATTTTTTAATGTACCCATTTGAATTACATGAGTGACTTACAAAAAAGTAAATCCGGCTTATACAAACCGGATTTATTTTAAGCTTCCTTAAAAGAATGGTTTACAAAACGGTTCAGTAATTGGTGGCATTTATTTCGAAATAAGCCTGCGGATGCTGACATGCCGGACACATTTGCGGCGCTACGGTTCCTTCATGAAGGAATCCGCAATTACGGCACTTCCAAACTACTTTTTCGCCACGTTTAAAAACTTTTCCTTCCTGCAGATTATTGAATAACGTGCGGTACCTTTCTTCGTGAGCTTTTTCTACTTTGGCGATCAGGTTAAAAGCAAGTGCCACTTCCTTAAATCCTTCTTCCTGGGCAATTCGTGCAAACTCAGGATAAAGTTCTGTCCATTCTTCATTTTCACCATCGGCTGCAGCCTTCAGATTTTCGAGTGTTGTGCCGATTTTACCTGCCGGATATGTGGCAGTGATTTCCACCAGGTTTCCTTCAAGAAACTTGAAGAACCTTTTTGCGTGTTCCTTTTCATTTAAAGATGTCTCTTCAAAAAATGCAGCAATTTGTTCGAGACCCTCTTTTTTTGCCTGACTTGCAAAATAATCATAGCGCATTCGTGCCTGTGATTCCCCTGCAAACGCTTTTAACAGATTTTGTTCTGTTCTGGTACCTGATAATTGGTTCATAATAATGTTGTTTTTTGGTTCCTTTGAATCAAATTTACGAATTTGAAGATCACAATTTTACATGAACTTAAAATTAATGTCAATTTTTATTCCTTCTTAATAAGAGTTGCCTTTTCGGTTGTCAGAAATTAATTTTTTTCGAACTTTGCAACTTTTAATTTCAAGGAATGACCATAGAACAAGTACAACAGGAGATAATAGAAGAATTTTCGGTTTACACCGACTGGATGGATAAATATGGTTATCTGATCGAACTGGGAAACGAGCTGAAGGAGTTGGATCCGAAGGAAAAAACCGATCAGAACCTGATTAAAGGTTGTCAGTCAAGAGTTTGGCTGGTTGCTGAAATGAATGACGGTAAAATACATTTCCGTGGCGAAAGTGATGCAGTAATTGTTAAAGGATTGGTAGCGCTTTTATTAAGAGTGGTTTCAGGCCGCACCCCAAAAGAACTGATTGAGAACAACCTTCATTTTATTGACGACCTCGGATTAAAACAACATCTTTCGCCTACCCGTTCAAACGGACTTTCAGCGATGATAAAACAAATTCGTTTGTATGCTGTTGCATATAACAAAATTGCAGGATAAGGAGAGTATGAGATGGATAAAAGAATCGATTTAATAATAAATAACCTGAAAGAGGTGTACGACCCGGAAATTCCGGTAAACATTTACGATTTAGGCCTGATTTACAATGTTGATGTTGACGAAAATAATAATGCCAATATTGTAATGACCTTAACTGCGCCCGGTTGCCCTGTAATCGATGTTTTGATTGATGATGTTACCGCAGCAGCCAAATCGGTTGAAGGAATTGAAAATGTGAACGTTGAACTTACTTTCGATCCACCTTGGGATAAGTCGATGATGAGTGAGGAAGCCCGGCTCGAACTGGGATTTTTTTAAGCAAGCAACATTGTCCAATTTTAATTGAAAAACCTGAGGATTTTAGGATTATCCTTAGGTTTTTTCTTTTTTACTGCATCAAAATCTTTTGTTCTACATGAAAATTTTTAACAAAAAAAAAGGCAGCTTCTACAAGCTGCCTCAAAGCCATGAAAACAATTAAACAATGTTCAGAAAACAGAAAACTAGAAACAATTAAATAGTCATAATATCTTTTTCCTTAGCTTTCACTAAGTTATCAATTTTTACACTAAAATCATTCGTTCTTCTTTGTACTGTACTTTCAGCATCTTTTTCAATATCTTCCGAAAGCCCGTCTTTTTGAAGTTTTTTCAAACTTTCATTTGCTTCTTTACGAATCGTTCTGATACTTACCTTTGCATTCTCGCCTTCCTGATGTGCCTGTTTTACAAGCACTTTTCTTCTCTCCTCAGTAAGAACCGGAACATTGATACGAATAATCTCACCGTTATTTTCCGGATTAAAACCCAGATTGGCATTTAAAATCGCCTTTTCAATGATCGGAATCAAATTCTTTTCCCACGGTTGAATTGCAACCGTTCTTGCGTCCGGAGTGCTGATATTGGCTACCTGATTCAGCGGAGTCATGCTCCCGTAATACTCAACCATAACGCCATCCAACATAACCGGTGATGCCTTGCCTGCCCTAATGTGTAATAATTCCTTTTCGAGATGAGCAATTGCTGCTTTCATTTTTTCCTCTGCATGCTCTAAAACAAAATCAACTTCTTCTTGCATTAGGATAAGTCTGTTTCAATTAACTGTCAGCAAATATAAAAAAAAATTAAATAGTTGTAATTTTATCTTTAAAATAATATAAAATTCCAGAAAAAAATCAACGGTGCACAATGGTTCCAATGGGCTCTCCTGTAATGACTTTCAATAAGTTACCCTTTTTATCCATATTGAAAACAAGGATTGACAAATTATTTTCGTTACACATGGTTGTTGCGGTTAAGTCCATAATCCGGAGGTTGCGTTTATAAATTTCATCGAAACTGATGGATGCAAATTTTGTGGCCGAAGGATCCTTTTCCGGATCGGCAGTATAAATACCATCAACCCTTGTTCCTTTCAGCATAATATCGGCTTCAATTTCTATTCCGCGCAAAGCACTTGCAGTATCGGTGGTAAAATAAGGATTACCGGTACCTCCCGAAATAATTACTACTTCACCCTCTTTTAAAGCATTAACCGCCTTTTCTTTTGAATAATATTCTCCAACAGGTTCCATCCTGATCGCGGTCATTACCCTTGATTTCACACCCTGTGCTTTTAAAGCCGAATCCAAAGCAAGGCTATTGATAACTGTTGCCAGCATTCCCATCTGGTCTCCTTTTACCCTGTCGAATCCTTTTGCTGCCCCGCTTAATCCACGGAAAATATTTCCTCCGCCGATTACGATTCCAATTTGCACTCCGGCCTTTGCGAGAGTTGCAATTTCCTCAGCATAATCATTTAACCGTCCCTGGTCGATACCGTATTGTTGATCTCCCATCAGCGATTCACCGCTAAGCTTTAAAAGAATGCGTTTATATTTTATCATTTTCGTTAAGTTTTATTGCTGGTAAAGATAATTTATTCTATTTCAATGCCTTTCCTTTTACATAATTCAACAGCAAGTTCGCTCAGTTTATATTTTTGAATTTTGCCACTGGCGGTCATCGGAAATTCATTCACAAAGAAAATATATTTCGGAATTTTAAACCGGGCAATATTTCCACGACAAAAATCCATTATTTCCTCTTCGGTTAATTTCTGTCCCGATTTCACTTTGATAAATGCACCCACTGCTTCGCCAAATTTCGGACTGGGGATCCCGGCAACTTCAACCGTTTCAATTTGAGGCATCCGGTAAAGAAAATTTTCAATCTCGCGTGGATAAATATTTTCACCGCCTCTGATTATCATGTCTTTGATACGACCGGTAATTTTATAAAAACCATCCTGGGTTTTTACAGCCAGATCGCCTGAGTGAAGCCATCCATCCTTGTCAATTGCCTTTTCGGTAGCTTCCGGGTTTTTATAATATCCCTTCATTACATTGTATCCACGGCAGCAAATCTCGCCCTGTTCGCCGGGCTGACATATCTCACCGGTTTCGGGGCTGACGATTTTAACCTCAACATTAGGAAACTCAAAACCAACTGTCGTTGCCCTTACTTCTGCTGAATTGTGTGTCCTGGTTGCAGTCATTCCGGGCGACGATTCGGTAAGACCATAAACGATGATAACATCTTTCATGTGCATTTTTGTCATCACCTGGTTCATCGTTTCGATCGGGCAAAGCGCACCTGCCATGATTCCGGTGCGAAGCGAACTTAAATCGAACATTTCGAACATCGGGTGATTAAGTTCAGCGATAAACATGGTTGGAACTCCGTGCAGCGCGGTACATCTCTCTTTCTGAACCGACGCCATCACCATCACCGGATCGAAATCTTCGGTAAAAACCATGGTAGCTCCATGCGAAATTATGGCGCAAACCGCCAGCACACATCCGAAGCAATGAAAAAGGGGCACACAAACCAGTAATTTTTCTTCGGAAGTGAATTTCATGCACTCTCCAGCTGAATATCCGCTGTTCAGAATATTATTATGTGAAAGCATCACACCTTTTGGAAAACCTGTTGTTCCTGATGTGTACTGCATATTGATCACATCGTGACATCCCAGATTTTCCTTTACACTCTCAAGTTCCAGATCATCGACATGGTCTCCTAATAAAAGAAGTTCAGTTGTATTGTACATTCCCCGGTGTTTTTGCTGTCCGATGAACACCACGTTTTTCAGCTCCGGAAATTTTTCTGATTGAAGCTCACCCCTGAGTTGTTCTTTTAATTCGGGGACGAGTGTAAATATCATGTTTACATAATCGCTGTCGCGATAACCATCTGTAAGACAAAGGGTATGAATATCAGCATCCTTAAGCAGATACTCAATTTCGGCCAGTTTGTAACTGGTATTGATTGTAACAAGAACAGCCCCGATTTTGGCAGTTGCAAACATAAAGGTTGTCCAGTCGGGGACATTTTTAGCCCAGATTCCAACTTTATCGCCGGGCCTGACACCAATAAAAAGCAGCCCTTTTGCAAGTGCATCGACACGGGCATTGAATTCGGCGTAGGTAAACCGGAGATTTCGGTCGGGATAAATCATAAACTCCTTACCGGGAGTTTTAAATGCCCATTTTTCAAGCATTTCGCCTAAAGTATAATCAAGTAACTGCATTATTTTTATTCAAAAAATTAAACATAACCGACCTTCAGAATATTAAAGCGGGTAATAAACCACACCTATAATTTTTGCCTTCTGATTTGCAGTTCCATGAACATTGTGTGCCACAACAGAATCGAGATAAATACTGTCGCCTTCGTTCAGAATATAAACTTCTTTCCCGTAATTAATTTCGATACTTCCCTGCAGAACATAAATAAATTCCTCTCCTTCGTGCGATGACAATTTATAATCTGAAAGGGCCGAAGGTTCAATATCAATCATAAACGGCTCCATGTGACGGCCAGCCTTATCCTGGGCAAGTGAATAAAAACTGAGATGTTCGCGCGGAGAATCGTCTTTTGTTGAAAAACTGGGAACAGCATTTCCTGCTCCTGCCCTTACAACCACAGGGCCAATCTGATCCTGATCGTCGAGAAATGTACCAATCCTGACTCCAAGGGCACGGGTAATTTTAATCAAATGCCCCAGCGACGGCACAATGCCTTTTTCTTCGATAAGCTGCAACTGTTTTTCTTCGAGACCTGCCCTTTGGGCCAGATCGCTTCGCGAAATCTGCTTAAATCCCCGGTAATCCCTGATTTTAAGTCCAATATTATTTTTGGTTTTCATATCAATATAAATACTGTGTACAAAAATATATATTGAATTGTTAAGAGAGTATTTTTCACAATTAAAAAAAGGCATCCGGGGAAGGACACCTTTTATAGATTTATATTAAAAGCGGATATTAAATCCATCGCACATAACCAAAGTCCTGACGATGAGGAAGTTCTTCATTTTTAGCAAAAATTCTGAATCCATAATTAAATGTTCCCGGTTTATTCGGATGAAGATGATGTTTATAAAGGCAAACAGTACCTTCACAGTTTTCGGCAATAAGTTCCACTCTTTCAACAATCTTTGGCCTTTGTTTATTTTCATTCTCTGTAATCACCAGCTCCAGGCCAATATCTTTACATGACAATCCTTTCAGATCGAGATAAACTTTAACCGGGTACTGCTGACCAATTATCATCTTATTGGTGATTCCATCAGATATTTCAATATTTTTTACCTCTATTAAATTCCAATTCTTGCTTATTTTGTATTTCCAGGCAGCCAGTTCTTTTGCTAATTTAAAATTTCCGGCTTTTATTTTTTGCGAACGTGCAAATTGCGGATTATAATAACGTTCCTGGTAATCGCGGATCATGCGGGCAGTAGTAAAGTCAGGGGCGACCTGTGCGAATGTATTTTTAATGTATCCCACCCATTTTTCAGGTATTCCGTTTTTATTACGGGAATAAAATGCCGGTATAATTTCTTCCTCTAAAAGATTGTAAATGGTTTCCGAATCGAGTTCATCCTGTAAATCCTGGTATTCGAATGTTCTTTCGGCCGGAAGCGACCAACCTGCATCTTTTTTGTAACCTTCCACCCACCAACCGTCGAGCACTGAAAAATGCAGAGTTCCGTTCATAACACCTTTTTCTCCACTTGTTCCCGATGCTTCCAGCGGACGGGTCGGAGTGTTCAGCCAAACATCCACTCCCTTCAGAAGTGTTTTTGCAAGGTTAATATCATAATTCTGAACAAAAAGTATTTTCCCCCTGAATTCAGGAAGTTTCGAGATTTCGACAATGTTTTTTATCAGGTCCTGACCTGCTTTGTCGGCAGGATGTGCTTTACCTGCAAAAATAAACTGGACCGGATATTTCGGATTATTTACAATTTTTGATAACCTCTCTAAATTCCGGAAGAGCAAATAACCGCGTTTGTAAGTGGCAAACCGCCGTGCAAAACCCACTGTCAGCGCTTTTGGATCGAGTTTTCCCAAAATTTCAGTAACAAGTTTGGGATTCTGATGAGGTTTAATCCAGTTTACCGAAAACCTGTCCTTTATGTAGTTGATCGATTTCTGCCGGAGATTCTGCCTAAGTTGCCAAATCTCGCTGTCGGGGACATTGTAAATATTTTTCCAGACGTCAAAATCAAGCTGGTTTTGCGGAAACTTTTCCCCAAAATATTTATTGTGAATTTCTTTCCACTCCGGTGCAGCCCAGGTTGAATAATGCACTCCGTTGGTAACATACCCGATTGCAAGCTCTTCTTCCAGAAACCCCGGATACAGATTTTTCAGAACCATTTTGCTCACATCGCCGTGCAACCTGCTTACGCCGTTTATTCCCTGCGAAAGATTACAGGCAAGGTAGCTCATATTAAAATGATCTTCGTTAGCATAAGCTTTACCTAACATGATAAATTCATCCCATTGTAAATCAACCTTTCCGGCAAATCCTTCCATATAATGTCTGAACATATCAACATGGAATGAATCGTGACCAGCGGGTACTGGAGTATGAGTGGTAAAAACCGTGGAGGCTCTTACCACTTCTTTAGCTTCTGTAAAAGATAGACCATCGGTTTTCTTCAGGTCAGCAATTCTTTCGATGCCAATAAAAGCCGCGTGGCCTTCGTTACAATGATAAATATCTGATTTATAACCCAGTTTTTTTAAAGTTCTTATACCACCAATTCCCAGCAGAATTTCCTGTTTAAGCCTGTTTTCGTTGTCGCCGCCATACAAATGATGAGTTACCGATCTGTCATATTCTTCATTTTCAAGATGATCGGTATCAAGAAGGTACAATTTTACGCTGCCAACCTGAACCTGCCATATCCTCGCGGTTATTGTTCTTCCCGGAAATTCAACTTTTACCGAAATCCATTCCCCTTCGCTGTCGATAACCGGCTGTACCGGGATTTTGGAAAAATGCTGTGCTTCATAATTTGCAATCTGTTCCCCGTTTATACTCAGTGTCTGTTTGAAATAACCAAAACGGTAAAGCAATCCTACACCCACCAGTTTAACCTTCGAATCGCTGGCCTCTTTCAGATAATCGCCTGCCAGAATTCCCAAACCTCCCGAAAAAATTTTCAGGCTGTCGTGCAATCCATATTCCATGCTGAAATAGGCAATTTCGGGCCCTTCCAGATTTTTTCTGTCTTCAATATATTGTTTCAGCAAATTGGAAGCATGGTGCATTTTCGAAATAAAATGTTCATCTTTTTCGAGCTGAACAAACCGTTTGTAAGTTACTTCTTCAAGAA
Source organism: Draconibacterium sp. (assembly GCA_037442685.1). Taxonomy (GTDB): domain Bacteria; phylum Bacteroidota; class Bacteroidia; order Bacteroidales; family Prolixibacteraceae; genus Draconibacterium. The sequence continues at coordinate 8,105 of JBBIPU010000084.1, forward strand.
GAACGATCGGATTGTGGCTGCATTCTTCCCAAATCCTGGGATCAATATATTTAAATAATTCGCGTACTTCAGTATTCCATGTCCACCAAAGGTTTCTTGATAATTCCCTTAAAGGGCTTAAACTTTCAGGCAGATTCGATTCAACAATAATTTTTTTCCAAACCGGTTCAGGGATCACGGGTTTTGAAATAAATCTAACTCCTTGTGTATCCATTATATTTGTTTATTGACAAGTTCGTGTTAATAAATTTGAGGTGCAAAAATAATTTTTCTTGCCGCAATTAGCACAAAAACAGAAATTAATTAAGGGAGCTAAACAATAAAATAATAGAAAAAGATAAATTCCACTTTTTATCTCTTAGCGTTTTTGCCCTTTTCTTTTGTTTTGAAGAAGTAAAATGTTTGCCTCCAATTTCCTGATTTTCTCTTCCTTTTCGTTTATGATTTTTTGCAAAGATGCAATCTCATTTCCGATTTCATTTTCAGGAACGAAAGAATTCAACCTGATCTTAAAATCGCTTAAAACATTCATGTAGTTGATAAATGCTTCGTACGGAGAATTGAAAGGATTAAAATAACTGTGCACTTCGCCATCGGAAAAATACTTTGTTGACATGTAATAAAAATGGTCGCTGACCTGCAGGTAATTCCAGTCTTTGATAAGATCCGGGTCGGTACATTTAGTCATCTGGCTGCTCAGATTGTACAGTTTTTCAAATGCTTCCTTTTGCATATCGTTACCAAGCCATGCGGTTAAATCACGTTCTACATCGGCCCACGAAATAGGGTACGTAACACTTACCGCCGAAATGGGCTGTAATTCATCGATCACTTCTGATGGTGTGGCAAAGTGTAAAGTATTATGATCAGCGATTTTTACCGATAAATTCTCGAGAAATGCAAATATGCCGCTTGATTTTGATTGTCGCTCGCCAATTGACTCGTAACTCAGAAACAGGTTAATCACCTCATCTTTCGGATTTGTTTTTTCGAGCCACCCGATAAACTTTTCGGCTGTTAATGGATATTCCGACCAGTTTGTATTCGAAAACCTGAATGCAATATCGTCGCTTAGTTTAAAATTCCGCATCAGAACTTTTAACCTAGGATTTACAGCGTTTACGTAAACATAATTCGGACTTTTCCAACCCAGAATATGTTTGGCCCCTTCTGTTAAAATGGCATTAAATCCCATTTCTGCAACCCAACTGCCAATCAGGTCGGAATAAACCATTTCTGTGTTTCTGAAAACACGGGGATTCTGGCCAAAATATCTGAATATCATCTGATTGTGCAGTTTTACCTGCTCTTCGAAAATTTCTTTGTTTTTAAGGGAGGCAAGTGAGTGAGAATACGTTCCGGAGATAAATTCAACACAACCGGTTTTAGAAAGTTCCTGAAACGATTTGATCACTTCGGGAGCGTAAAGTTCAAACTGTTCAAGTGCCAAGCCTGTTATCGAAAATGAAACTTTAAACTTTTCTTTCAATTGATCAGCAAGTTTGAGGAGCAAATTGGTTGCAGGCAAATAACTTTTAAGCGCTATATTGCGCATAATCGATTCATTCAAGTAATCGTCGTAATAATAATGATCGTTTCCAATATCAAAAAACCGGTAATTCCGGTGCCTGAAAGGTTGATGTATCTGAAAGAACAAACAGATGGTTTTCTTTTTCCCTGGTTTCATAACTAATTAATTTACAACCGATTTATAAACTTCGGTTACCGCGCTCGCCGAATTCACCCATTCAAAACTTTCCACCTCGTGTTTCCCTTCCTTTCTGAAATGCAGTGCAAGTGCACCGTAATTCAGCAGCCCGTAAATGGCATCGGCCATGGCATAAGTATCCCAGAAATTTATTTTTATTGCATGCTCAAGAATTTCTGCCACTCCTGACTGGTTTGAGATTATTACCGGCACATTAAACTGCATCGCTTCAAGCGGAACAATTCCAAAAGGTTCAGAAACAGAAGGCATTACAAATACGTCGGTCATCCGCAACATCTGAATCACGTCGTTTCCCTTCAGAAAACCGGTAAAATGAAAATGGTCGGCGATACCAAGTTCGGCAACCCTTAAAACCATCTGGTCCATTAAATCCCCGCTCCCGGCCATCACAAATCTCACTTTGTTCATTTTTTTGAGTACCAGTCTGGCTGCTTCGATAAAATATTCAGGGCCTTTTTGCATGGTAATCCTTCCAAGAAACGTCACTATTTTTTCGTCAACTCCTTTATTCAGTTTTCGTCCCTTTTCCTCGGCAACAGGTTCAACCGCATTGTAAACCACTGAAATTTTACGGGCCGGGATTCCATATTTTTCTGTTATTATGTTTTTGGTAAGACCGCTTACAGCAATAATATGATCTGCCATTTCCATTCCATCGCGTTCAACTGCATAAACATTCGGATTTACATTTCCGCCGCTTCTGTCGAATTCGGTTGCATGAACATGAATCACAAGAGGTTTTCCTGATATTTTTTTTGCTGCCATTCCTGCCGGAAAAGTAAGCCAGTCGTGGGCATGAATTATATCGAACTGATTGTTTTTCGCAATTATTTCGGCAACCAGTGCATAATTTTTTATTTCCTGAATCAGCCCGTCGCCATATTTTCCTGTAAACTCAATTTTATAACCTTCATCGGTTTGAACAAATCTTGTTTCTTTTGAATATTTCCCGCTTTTTAATTTCCAGAATTCTTCTTCTCCAACATAAGGAACCAATTTCGATTCCACTTCGAAATAATCTATTTTCTGCTGTGTGTTTTCAAACTGAATTTCTTTCTGCGAAACGGGAACCTGATTTGCGCCGATCAGATGAACTGAAGTAGGATCCTCATCGCCAAATGCTTTGGGAACCACAAATATCACGTCAACTTCGTTCAGTTTTGCAAGTCCTTTGGTAAGTCCGAAACATGCGGTACCAAGTCCACCGGAAATATGTGGCGGAAATTCCCATCCAAACATCAGTACCTTCATAACCAAAGTTTTTATTCTTTATAATTCTGAATAAGGTGTGTGGCATAAATCACCCCGGCCACACTCCACGCTTGCGAAACGGCTCCTTTTGCCTTGTGAGGCGGATTTCCGTTGTACATTTCCGACATGGTTCCAATGCAATGTTCGGTCATGTCGTCTTCAAATTCTTCCATTATCTGCTTTACAAACTGGAGTCCGCCCTTTTTATGAATTTTCAGATATCCTTCAACGAAAAACTGAATTAACCAAGGCCAGACTGCTCCCTGGTGAATGGCAAGTTCGCGTTCGTTCGGATTACCTTCAACTGAGCCCTTGTAGCGGAGATGATCGGGAGAAAGTGTGCGCAATCCGCGCCGTGTAAGCAAATAATTTTTTGCTATGCTCAGCACAGACTTCTGTTGTTCTTTACTTAACGGAGAATAATCCATGGCAACAGCAATTACCATGTTCGGGCGAACCGACCAGTCGGGCCTGCCATCTTTTACCACGTCGGCCAAATGCTCGTGGTCTCCGTTCCAGAAAGTTTCGAGAAAAGCGTCACCCACTTTTCTGATCATCCCTTTCCACTGATCAACAAAAACTTCATCGCCGGCTTTTTCGGCTACCTCAACTGCAAAACAGATAGCATTGTACCAGAGACCATTAATTTCAACTGCCATTCCATCGCGCTGAACCACAGGTTTACCATCAACCGTGGCATCCATCCATGTCAGTGGTGTGTTTTCCTTTTGTGCGTAAACCAATCCATTTTTTGCACAGCCGATATATTTTAAAGCCGATTTTTTATAAGCACCCAAAATTTCTTTTATTGCCGCACCGAATTCCTGCCAGATTTCTTTAGCCTGTTTTGTTTTTTTAAAGTATTTCTGTAAAGTCCAGATAAACCAAAGCGGGGAATCGGCCGGATAATAAGAAGGATTTTTCTGATTTATCTGATCAGGGAAAAAGCCATTTTTTAAATATTTCAGGTATGTACTCAGAACATTTTTACAGTTTGCAGAATCATTCAGCGATAAACACAATCCCGGCAACGAAACAAATGTTTGCCTGGTTATGCTGTCATACCAGGGAAATCCTGCAATAATATCAGTTTCATCATTTTTATGCATCACGAATTGTTCGGCTGCACTGTCGAGCGAACTTAAGAATGTGGTGCGCTCAACCCTTTTATCTTCTTCTTTTGTAAAAAGTTGTTTAAGCGATGCCGTTTTTGCTTCATTTATTGCCGCAGAGAAAACAATTGTTTCCCCTTTTTTCAATGAAAGCTCAAAATAACCCGGAACAAACAGATCTTCAAGAAATTCGTAACCCCGGTGCAATTCTTTTAAATATTCAATATTATAATACCAGTCGGGAACCGGAACAAAATCGGCTTTCCTGCTGAATTGCATGAAAAGGTGTGGAAATTTGTCGTAAAGCCTGACACTTATGCCATTCTCGGCTTTACCAAATTTACGGTTGACATATAAATTTGCCTTGCTTAAATTATGAATGTACCTGAACGCAAGAAACGGCCTGAATCGGAGCTTTACCGGTGAAGTTGAATCAATCAGCGTGTATTTTATCAGAATCTGAGGTTCGTTTTCCACAAGCAGTAATTCTTTAATCAGAACCACATTGCCAACACGGAATGTAATTTTCGGGATCTTGCTAAATTCAAAATTTCTGATGTACTTGTGCCCTTTGGGATCATAAGTTCCACCCTGGTAACGATGTATCCCGAGGTTAAACTCCGATCCATTTTCAACAATGGTTTCATCGAGCGATGAAAGCAAAACATGTTTCTCTCCTCCTAATTTACTAATCGGGCAAATCAGTAAACCATGATACTTACGGGTATTGCAACCATTAATCGTAGTGCTGGTATATGCTCCAGCCTTGTTCGATCTCAGAATTTCCTTGTTCAGTGAATATTCAAGATTGATCAATTGTTCCTTGTCGAATTTCAGGTAACCCATGGCATTTATTATAAAGGTGAATTTATGTTCAGCAAGTAATAAAAGAACGCCTAATGACACTACACAAATTTAAAATTAATAAGCAAGATTAGCCCGACTTAATCTTAAATTCCTTTAACTCAGAGTTAAAATAACTTAATTCCGTGCTCAGGTCAATTTCCGGAAAATCGAAGATTAACTGGTTCACCTGTAATACCATTTGTTCCAGAAATTTTACATATTCAGGCGATTTTCTGTGCAGAGGTTTATGATTCATTGCCTGAACTATTTTGTTCACCCTGATTGAAATTTCACGACTTTCCCCGTCAATTAGGCTTTCACTGAATTTTTCCCAGATATGGGAAACAGCAAAATCGGTGAGGTGGATCATATCTTCAGCATAAAAACGGTAGTCGCGGAGCTCATCCATAACTATTTCATAGGCAGGGAAATAAGTGCAAAAATCGCCCGATTTCCTGATCAGTTCATCGATTGCAAGCAACAAAACCGCTTTGCTTCTCTGGTTTTCAATTGCCCCGTCTTTCCAGTGTCTGACCGGACTAACGGTAAACACAACTTTTACAGAAGGATTAATTTTTCTGATCTCTTGAATCAGTACGAGGTAATCATCAACTATTTCAGCCACCGAAAGCCGGGTTCGTTCAAACTCGTTTGCTGGTATTTTATGACAGTTTGAAACAAACTGCCCGGTTTTTTTATACTTGTAAACCCACGAGGTACCAAATGTAATAAATAGGAAACCCGCCTGTTCCAGATATTCCGATGATGTTCTGATTCTGCTGTTCACAGCTTCAAGTGTGATGTTCAGATCGTAATCCGAAAAATTTCCGTGGTGATAAAAACTGTGCCACAACCCACCGGCATTTATTAAATCTTCACTTTTGAATTCTTTCTTCTGAAGTAATATTTTCAATCCGTTTGCCACCGAAACCGGATTGTACAAAATTCCAAACGGATTAATATCGACATTGTATTTCAGCGCAGCCATCCTGTTCCCAACGTTTTCCGTAAAACAGGAACCCATGAAAATATTTTTCACCGGATATCCTGTTTTCCAGTTGTAATCGGGCAATCCGACAATCGTCCGGAATTTCGAATTACTCATTTCACTTTGGGAATATCTATTTTTTTAAAAACAATGCCAGTGCGTGCCGGCATATAGATTTTCAGGTAATGCTGACTTTTATTGTCGGCCAGCGGATGGGTGTAATAGCTGATTTCTTCATCCACATTGTCATTTCCGCCAAACCTTCCCGAGTCGGTGTTCAGCACAATCCTGTATTTCCCCTGCCCCAGCGGTATTCCGTAATCGGTAAACGATTTTGTGGGATTGAAGTTGAAAACGAATAAAAACAGACCGCGGTGATAAGCCAGTACATTATCGGGTTTGTTTTCCATCACAAAGTCAACCGAAGGGATTGTCAGTAATTTGTTTTCGCTGATGAAATGAATCATCTCCTTGTCGAAATCATACAGCCAGTGAAATTTAAGTTCCGGATCCTGCGAAATGCTCCAGATGCGCCGGCAGTGACGGTAAGACCATCCGTTTCCTTCACGCGGAAAATCAATCCATTCCGGATGTCCGAATTCATTTCCCATAAAGTTGAGGTATGCACCGCCGGCGGCAGAAGCTGTGATAAGCCTGATCATTTTGTGCAGTGCAATTCCCCTGTCAACAATAAGGTTGGGCTGGTCTTTCCGCATGCTGAAGTACATTTCCTTATCGATCAACCTGAAAATAATTGTTTTATCGCCAACAAGTGCCTGGTCGTGCGATTCAGCGTAACTCACCACTTTTTCATCGAGCCTTTTTGAAGTCAGCTGGTAAAATATTTCTCCCACATCCCAATCGTTATCCGATTTTTCCTTGATTATTTTTATCCAGAAATCGGGTACTCCCATTGCCATCCGGTAATCGAAACCCAGGCCGCCACCTTCCACCGGGTATGCCAGTCCAGGCATCCCGCTCATGTCTTCAGCAATCGACAATGCCGAAGGTTTTACCTGTTTAATCAGTTTATTTGCCAGTCTGAAGTATGTTGTCGCCTCATGATCGACATTTGGGCTGAAATAATCGTAATAACTGGTAAACGCTATTCCCAGACCATGATCGAAATACAACATGCTGGTAACCCCGTCAAAACGGAATCCGTCGAATTGATATTCCTCGAGCCAGTATTTGATATTCGAAAGCAGGAAATGAAGCACCTCGTTCTTTCCGTAATTGAAACAGTACGAATCCCAGGCAGGGTGTTCACCCTTCGCGCCTTCGTGAAAAAACTGAAACCGAGTGCCGTCGTATTTACCCAATCCTTCCACTTCGTTTTTAACTGCGTGGGAATGAACCAGATCAATGACAACAGCCAATCCCATTCCGTGCGCTTCATCAATCAGTTGCTTTAATTCTTCGGGTGTTCCGAATCGCGAGGAAGCAGCAAAAAAACTGGATACGTGATACCCGAAACTTCCGTAATAAGGATGCTCGGGAATGGCCATTAACTGAATTGTGTTGTAACCGTTTTCTTTGATCCGGGGCAGCATTTTCTCCCTGAACTCGTTGTAAGTGTGAACCCGCTCCTCTTCACCTGCCATTCCGATGTGTGCCTCATAAATCAAAGGAGGTTCGTTGTTTCTTTGAAAACCCTGAATTTTCCATTGATATTGATTTTCAGGCCACCACACCTGCGCATTGAAAATATGTGTTTCAGAATCCTGTACCACGCGTGTTGCCCAGGCTGGAACACGTTTTCCGAAATCAATTGCCCAGTGCACCGAAAGAGCATACAAATCGCCATGTTTCACAGCTTCATGAGGAAGTTGCAATTCCCAGTTTCCGTTTCCAAGAAGTTCAAATTCATATTCCTTTTTTTCCTGCCAGTCGTTAAAAGTTCCTGTCAGAAAAATAAATGTTGCATTTGGTAACCACTCCCTGATTACCCATCCGGTTGCGGTTTTATGCAAGCCAAAATACAGGTAGCCTGTGGCAAAATCGGTCAGCGGGGTACCACCTGTAAGCTCCTCTTCTTTTGTGTCTGCTTCTTTTATTCGGTTCTGAATAATTTTGACAAACGGTTCAAGCCAGAAATCATTTTTTACCAGTTCAGGAATATTTTTACTCATAACGTTTTTTTATAAAGATAACGATTCGGAAACGAACTTTGATATGAAGCTAATAAAAAGAGGTGAATTTAGAATCATTCAACAGGAGAATGATTTATCGGGGGTTTCAGTCTAAAATGTTATCAGTAAATCAGTTCGATATTATCGACCCAGAAAACCGATTCGGTTGAACCTGTATATTTCATCCCTTCGTAACTCGAAGTGAAATACATGATCAGATGCGTGGGTTTTTCGCCGGGTTTGCCCCATCCGGTTTCAATAAGCGGCACAAGATCTCCTTTCGAATTTTTAACAAACACCCTGCCCACCGACGGGATCAGTCCCATTGTAGCCGGATCGTATTGAGGCAAATGTGTTACATCGCCATAATACACCGGAAATGTGGCACCGGTTACCCAATCATTTACCGTACCGGTAAAAAACAGCCGGTTTCCACCGATCCTTGTGGCAAAAACATTCCCATCCTTGTCTTCCCAGCGTTTTTGAAGCAAAACTGCAAAATCCGCTTTGTCTTCTCCTGTCACAGGTTTTACATTTGTGGTTGCCACAATCCTGTTTTTTCCCACATAATATTTGTAGTCGAATTTCACAGCTTTTGGCATACCGGTGAACGGAATTCCCTGGTTTGCATTTTTCTCAGGTTCTTTCATGCCTTTTACCGGTTCGGCAATGTCGCCCAGAAATAAAGTACCGGCCAACAAAACCTCAACCTTGAACCCTGCAATATTGTCTTTCCTGATTTTTGTTTCGAGACGCGCGCAATAACCATCCCCGCGTTTTTCGGGAAATACCCGGGTGTTCCCCACATCAAGTATCATTTTAGCATAAATATTGGTGGTTCCCCAGGGTGAAACCGGGTCCTTTAATTTTAAATCAGAACGATCGGACTGAGGATTGACTTTCCCGACCCCGTACAATTCGATGGTTTCTCCGCTCAGCAACGACGATTCTTTTAATTCACGCGAATACCAGTAATCAAGCGAAGAATAATTAAGTTGCCCGAGATTGTCAATGAACAACGGGGCTGGTTTCTGAGCTGATGAATACAGGAAATGACTGAAAATGAGAAATGCAACGACAATAATTTTAAAATATCCTGAATAATTTCTCATTTAATTACGTGGTTTCAAATTCAGGTCGCAAATTTAACCGAATAATTTTTAAAATGCATTCGCCCTGGTTTTCTTTCAGAATAATTAACCTGAAAAAGCAATAATTTCGTGATCTTCAATGATTTGATATAATTCAAATCTTCGTCGTTTATTCAACTTGTAATTGATTCAATATTTCAGGGTATCACCCGTTGAATTATCCGGTTATTCCCGAAAAATCTGAGATTTCTGATTTTATCTTCCGAATAACAGAATTACCGAAACAGCGGATGCGTTTAAAACATTTGATAAAAACTCCTGTTTAATTAGAAATTGAAAACGAAAATGAAAAAAACCGGTTTTACAACAACAGCTTTAAATGTTCCTTATTCGAAAAAAGATCCGCACAACGCATTGCAAATGCCTTTATACGATGCCGTTGCATTTGAATTTGAATCGGCGGAACAGATTGAAGCCAACTTTAAAGGGGAATATGTTGCACATGCTTATTCAAGATCTTCGAACCCGACAGTTGAATATTTCGAGTTTAAACTGAAAGCGCTTACCGGCAGCCATGCTGTGCTGGCTGTAAGTTCAGGAATGGCTGCCATTGCAGACACAATTATTGCAGTAGCAAAATCAGGCAAAAACATCATTTCGGGAAACCGGTTGTTCGGACACACTTACGCATTATTTAACGATACTTTGGCCGGATTGGGAATCGAAACCCGCTTTTCGGATTTAAAAAACAAACAGGAAATTGAAAAATTAGTCGATAAAAATACCCGTGCCATTTATTTCGAAACCGTTACCAATCCTCAACTTGAAATTGCTGACATTGAAATGTTAGCCGGTGTGGCTAAAAAATACAATCTTTTACTGATTGCCGACAGTACGATGACCCCTCCCAATGTTTTTGAAGCCGGCCGACAGGGAGTGAATATCGAAGTGATTTCAACAACAAAATACATTTCAGGCGGAGCCACAGCATTTGGCGGTGCAATAATCGATCACGGAAATTACGACTGGAAACTGAATCCCAACTTTGGCAAATACACAGAAAAATTCGGCAAAAATGCCTTTATCGCCAGATTACGGAAGAATGTTTACCGCAATACAGGTGGAAGCATGGCACCACAAACTGCGAAAATGATGATCCAGGGTTTGGATATTCTTGAACTGCGAGTGGAAAAATGTTACCGGAATTGTATGAAACTGGGTGAATTTCTGAACAATCACCCCAAAGTCAAACGGGTTGTTTACCCCGGCCTGCCAACCGATCGGGGTTTCGGACTGGCTGAAAAGCAGTTTAATGGATTGCCCGGCACGATAATGAGTTTCGAACTGGAATCGAAAGTTGCCTGTTTTGCTTTTATGAATAAGCTGCAAATCATTCGCAGGGCAACAAACCTGAACGATAACAAAACGCTGATTATTCATCCGCATTCCACCATTTACGCCGAATTTCCGGAAGA
>JBBIPU010000085.1:0-18507 GCA_037442685.1 Draconibacterium sp.
GTGTAAATTAACTGACACTATCTTAAAAAATTGTGACAAAATTACAATTATTTATATGAAAACGATTTGAAATTTTTTGATTTGGAAAAGTGGCACTATATTTGAAATGTAAATATCGACATTTATAGATATATGAATTTATAATCAGTAATAAATATTTAAAGATCATGTTAGAACATTTGACAATGAAGACTTTCAAGGAAAAAGTTTTCAATTTTGAAACAAACAAAGAGTGGAAATATGAAGGTAATAAACCTTGTATGATTGATTTTTATGCCAACTGGTGTGGCCCATGTAAAATGGTAGCCCCGATTCTTGAAGAATTACAGAAAGAATATGGCGACAGTATTGTGATTTACAAGGTTAACACAGAGGATGAGCAGGAACTTGCCGGATTGTTTGGCATTCAGAGTATTCCGTCGCTCTTGTTTGTGCCTAAAGACGGGCAGCCACAAATGGCATTGGGAGCTTTGCCAAAACAGACATTTGAAAGAGCAATTTCCGACGTTTTAAAAGTCGAAAAGCCTCTCCTGAACTAAAAACAGGAAAGAACTTTCTCGAGTTGTATCCCGCGGGAACCTTTTATAAGTAGTTCACCTTTGGTTACAGGTGTTTCTTTAAGGTAATGGCAAAGTGATTCGACGTTCAGAAACGCACGGCAGTTATAATTACCGGCAATTTCATAAAAATTCTTACCTACTGTGAACACATTTGATTTTGGATAATTGCTTAACAACTCCATGACATTTGTATGTTCCTGCCGGGAATAATCGCCAAGTTCAAGCATATCGCCAAGAATCAGGTATTTATTGCCTGAAACATTTGACATAAAGCTTTTTATGGATGCCTGCATGCTGGTTGGATTAGCATTGTAAGCATCCATAATTATTTTAAGACCATTTTTGTCGATCAGCTGAGAGCGGTTGTTTTGCGGATAGTAGCTTTTTAAAGCCTTTTGAATCAGCAAAGGATCGACCTCAAAATAATTGCCGATACATGCAGCAGCAAGAATATTTTCAAAATTGTAATCGCCTGTTAGGTTGGTATTTAAGTAAAGCACTCCTTTTTTGAAATTTGCTTTAATATGAACAAATGGTGGCGATGAAAGCAGTTCTCCGGTAAAATTTGCGTTGGCACTTCCATAACCTACTTTGTTTTGAATTTCAGAAGTTAATTTCTCAAGCAGTGGATTATCCTTGTTGTAAAAAACAGTTCCGTTGTGTGAATTAATGTACTTGTATAATTCCGATTTTGTTTTAATCACTCCCTCAAAAGAACCAAATCCTTCAAGGTGAGCCTTCCCGATATTTGTTATAATTCCATAATCAGGTTCAGAGATATTGCATAATTCTGAGATTTCGCCAACATGACTTGCACCCATTTCAACCACTCCGAACTGGGTTTCAGCATTCATTTTTAATAAAGTAAGCGGCACCCCGATATGATTATTCAGGTTTCCCTGGGTGTAATTCACATTATATTTTTGCGACAAAACGGCAGAAGTAAGTTCTTTTGTTGTAGTCTTTCCATTTGTTCCGGTAATTGCCAGAATAGGAATTCCGAGTTTTTTTCTGTGCAGGTTTGCCAGGTCTTGCAACGATTTTAAAACGTTTGCAACAAGAATTGTCCTGTCAGAAATTGAGTATTCCAGTTCGTCTATAACGGCATAAACAGCTCCATTCTCTAAAGCTTTTTCTGCGAATTTATTACCGTTAAAATTTTCCCCTTTTAATGCAAAAAAAATACTGTCTTTTTCGATTTTTCTGCTGTCGGTGGAAACAGAAGGATAATTTTCAAATATTTTATAAAGCTGTTCTGTTGTAATCATTGCTAATTTAATAACCGAAATGAAATTTATAAAAAAAGCCTCATTTCATACAAATGAGGCTTTTCTGATTTTATTTGTAAAATATTAAAATCCTTGAGGACTGCCAACTTTAGTCATTGCACAACGGAATCCCAGATCATCCTGCGATTTGTTCTGCTCCAGATAACGTCTTGTTCCCGGTACAAGCCAATAGGCACGGTCTTTCCACGAACCTCCTTTATAAACCCTGACATTGTCGGTGATTAATGATGAATACATTCCCTGACGGTTATCCTGAATATACATGTCCTTGGTATTGTTTTTATCCTGAATTGTATGCCAATCACCTCCCTCAACCAATTGTGAGTTTGGATCTCCATCTAAAAAGTTTCTGAAATCACCACCCTTAATTGTATCTTTTTCCAATTCTCCAAATTCATTTCTGACAAAATTTCCGTTTGCGTCGCGTTTGTATTCAGTAATCACGTTACCACGGAAAGGGCTGAATTCATCAATATCCTTGAATGACAAAGGTCTGTAAACATCAGCAACCCACTCGTTAACATTACCCGCCATGCAATATAAACCAAAGTCGTTCGGATCATACGAAAAAACAGGTGCTGTAATATCAGCATTATCATTTAACGCTCCGGCAGTACCCATCATATCACCCCGACCCCTGACAAAGTTGGCTTTCATTTCTCCTTTGCCTTTTTTTGCATCCTCGCGGAGATAAGCTCCATTCCAGGGATATAGCCTTTTGTCGGTAAGAAGCTCACCATCCATATTTCCAATTAATCCGTACGCTGCATATTCCCATTCGGCTTCTGTAGGTAAACGGTAATTCGGAAGCATAATTCCATCCTCCCAGGTAACACGGGTTGTTGTACCATCAGGATTTTCCAATGGTTTTTTCCCATCAGTGCCCTGGTACAAACCGGTCAGGTAAGTTTTGGAAGTAAAAACATTTTGTCCTGATTGTGTATTGTCATGCGTCATTATTCCCTTGTCAACAAGAATTTGTTCATTTACCCTGTCGGTGCGCCATGCACAATATGCAGTGGCTTGTTCCCAGGATACGCCGACAACAGGATAATCGCTGTACGCCGGATGTCTGAAATAATTTTCAACGTAAGGTTCGTTGTATGCCAGTTCACTTCTCCAAACAGTGGTATCAGGTAAGGCAGCATTTATTTTTACTTTATTTCCCGGATAAACCCTCAATAACCAATGTGTATATTCCCTGTAATCCTGGTTCGAAACTTCGGTTTCATCCATGTAAAACGATGGTACTGTTATTCTCCGGGGAGAATTATCCCAGTGATACATTACATCCTGTTCAACACGCCCCATAGTAAAAGTACCACCTTGTACAAACACTAATCCAGGAGCCGTTTCCTGTTTGTATCCTGATTTATTGGGAATGTTTCCTGTTGCTTCATCGTTGTAGCTCCAGCCTGTGGTGCGCGAAGTTCCACCACCACCTTTTTTACCAAACAGACTGCACCCTGAAAGGGAAGCAGCCATTATAATAATGAACAAAGTTCTTAACTTCATTATATGCATCTTTGAAATTTTTATAGAGATCGTCACAAATATAACTAAATAGTTCAATTCTTATTGTTTGACTATTTTAAAAAATTTTTCCTGATTATTGCGCAATGTGAATATATTTGCGGGTTTGAAGCTTATTTTGAAAAATTAAACAGTGAATTTTGCTTTTGCAATATTTATGAAATCGAGGCGTTTGAATAATGTATTTCACTAAAACGGGTATGAAAAAGTGTTTATTTCTTTTGTTCATTATTGTTGCAGGATTCACTGAAGGTGATGTACAAAAGGAATTAATTAAAATTCATTGGAATGATACTTTCATCAATAAAGAAGGTGTTTCCGTTTTAAGTGAATTAAATTTCGAAAATGCGGGTTACCCCGAACCCGAATCAAAAATTCCCGTTTATTACAAACTTTATAATTTGAAAAACGGCACCGACGATTATGATTTTGTTGTTCAAAATGCTGTTTTTGAGGAAGTAATGCTTTCATCGGGATTTTCAGGCATTCAAAAAGCAGGGAATGATATTAGTGTTTTAAAAGAAAAAACACAATCGAACGGCACATTCAGACTTCATTTGCAAATATCGACTATTAAAAAAGAGGGAAACAAAATATTCCGTTTAAAAGAATTTGAATTATTAAAAAAACCTGCCGGAAAGGAAAGTTTACTTAAAAGTGCACAAACTCAAAAAGGCAGTTATCTGTGGAAAGCAAGTTCAGTGCTTAAACAAGGAAAATGGTTAAAAATCGGTGTTTCGGGTAAAGGTATTTTCAAAATTCCTTATTCAAAACTGACTTCACTTGGTTTTTCCGATCCGAAAAATGTTTGTGTTTTTGGAAGTGGTGGAACTATTCTGTCAGAAGATCCGGGGAAAATCGGTTACGATGACCTCGAACAATGTGCTGTGTGGCATGATAAAAATAATGGTACTGATTGTTTATTTTTTTATTCACCCGGCACAGTTGAGTGGCAAACTGATAAATCGTCAGAAACTTTTAAACATACCATAAATGACTATACCACAAAAGGATTTTTCTTTTTGACCGAAAACGGAGGATTACCAAAGATTGCTGAGATTCTGCCCGAAGTGCAAAGTCCTACAACTCATTCGGTCATTTCTTCAGATGCATATCAATTGTATGAAAATGATCTTGAGAATGTCCTTCCTCTTGGTTCAGGGAAAAAGTGGTATGGCGAAAGATTTAAAAACAGTTCGGTAAAAAATATTGATTTCGATCTGACCGACATTGAAACATCAGAACAGGTTAAAGTCAGGCTGAGTGCCATCGCACGTTCTTATGCTTCTTCCGAAATGAAATTGCTGGTTAACCAGAACGAAACCGGAGTTTTAAGTTTTGTCAGGGTATCAACAGGAAGCCAGACAGCTGATTATGCTGATGAAAAGGAAGGCGTTTTTTCTTCAGCAGTTCAGGGTAACCAGTTCAGGATTACATTAAAATATTTCGCTGACAAAATTGATAACAGTGTTGATGATAATGCAATAGCATGGCTGGATTTTCTTGAAATAAATTATCGCAGAAAATTAAGGTTTGGAAACGAGGCTTTATTTTTTCGCGATAAAAATTCGTTAGGTGCTGAAAATATTGTTGCTTTTTCTATTGAGAATGCTGTTGCCGGTGAGCGTATTTTCGATGTAACACAGGTAAATAATGTAATGGAAGTTCCTGTTGAAATTACGGGGAATATTGCAAAGATAAAAAGGCCGGCGAATGAATTGTACGAGTATGTTGCATTCAATCCAAACGGCAATTTTATTGAACCTGAATATCTTGGCGAAGTTGCAAACCAGAACTTACATGCTTTAAACAGCCCCGAGTTGTTAATCATTACCCATCCCAATTTTATCGGATCAGCGAATAAACTTGCCGATTTTCACAGGTCGTACGACGGAATGAGCGTTGAAGTTGTAACCTGCGATCAGGTTTACAATGAATTCAGCTCTGCTACAAAAAGCGCAACCGGAATAAGAAATTTCATTAAAATGTTTTACGAAAAGGGTGATAAACTGAAATATGTCTTGCTTTTGGGCGACGGAAGTTTTGACAACAGAAATATTCGTCCTGAAACCAAAAATTTTATCCCTACCTTTCAATCTGAAAATTCGTTAAGTCCTGTTTCATCGTTTGTTACCGATGATTATTTTGTGATTCTCGACTCAGGCGAGAGTGTTTACAATGGGGCAATGGACCTGGGTATCGGACGAATTCCTGCTTCAACAACTTTCGAGGCTGACCTTGTTATTAATAAGATCGAAAATTATTATCAGCCTAAATCGTTAGGAAACTGGAGAAATATTGTATGTTTTATTGGCGATGATGAAGACGGAAATTTGCACATGTCCGATTCAGAAAAGCTGGCCAACCAGGTAAATGCAAGTCACGGTGAATTTATAACCGAAAAAATCTATTTAGATGCTTATCTACAACAGGTTACAGCAGGTCAGGAAAAATATCCTGATGTGACCGATGCAATCAACGAACGGGTAAAAGAAGGAGTGCTGATTTTAAATTACGTGGGTCATGCGAATGAAAGATACATGGCCGATGAACATGTACTTGATATCAGTAACGTAAATGCCTGGTCGAATTCAAACAACCTTCCGATTTTTGTTACTGCTACCTGTGAGTTCAGCCGGTTCGATGCTGATGATATGTCAATCGGCGAATATATTCTGTTTAATCCGGTAGGTGGAGGAATCGGGCTTTTTTCAACTACACGCCTTGTGTATGCATCTTCAAATTTTTTACTGAGTAAAAGTTTTTATTCGTTTGTATTTGAGACCTACGGAAATGGAACTCGTTACCGGATGGGCGATATCATGCGGCTGGCCAAGATAAATACGCTTAATACAATCAATAATAGAAATTTCACTTTGCTGGCCGATCCGGCATTAAGATTATCGTACCCAAAATACAAGGTAGTTACAACATCGGTCAACGGGAAACAGGCCGATAATTTCGCAGATACTGTCAAAGCCCTTCAAAAAGTTGATATTGAAGGATTTGTTTCAGATTATTCGGGAAATATACTGAATAATTTTTCAGGTGAAATGACGGTTACGGTTTATGATAAGGAGAAAATCGTCAGTACTTTGGGAAATAATGGCGAAACACCTTTTCAGTTTAAAGTTCAGGAGAATATAATATACAGTGGCAAAACCAATGTAACAAACGGTGAGTTTTCATTCAGTTTTGTAGTTCCGAAGGATATTTCGTACGTGATTGGTCAGGGTAAGATAATGTACTATGCCCAAAACAATGAAACTGATGCACACGGAGCCTTTACTAAGTTTAAAATTGGGGGACTGACGGATGAAGCAGTAAATGATAATGTAGGGCCTGAAATAAAATTATTTATGGATAATGAAGAATTTAATTCAGGAGAAAAAACAAGTAAGAATCCGACATTGCTGGCATTTCTTTCCGATGAAAACGGAATTAATACTGCCGGTACAGGAATCGGGCACGATATTACTGCTGTATTGGATGATGATTTTTCTAACGTATTGGTGCTCAATAATTATTATCAGTCGGATATCAATAACTATAAGAGTGGAACAGTGAATTTCCCGTTTAAAAACCTGGCTCCGGGAATTCATAAACTTACCTTAAAAGCGTGGGATGTTGCAAATAATTCGTCGCAGGAAGAAATCGAATTTGAAGTGACTGGCGATTTCTATATCAGTAAAGTTCAAAATTACCCAAATCCAGCTACAAATTATACATATTTTGTTTTTGAACACAATCAATCTGGTGCGAGTTTGAATGTGATGATTGAAATCTTTGACCAGATGGGCAGGAGGGTGGAATACATAACCACAAAAGTCGGATCGGGTGGAATTGTTAGCAATCCTGTCAGGTGGGATTTTAATGAAACCCGGTCTTTATTGTTGAATGGCATTTATATTTACAGAATAACCGCTCAGAATGAAGATAAACTGTATTTCTCAAAATCGGGGAAAATGTTGATTTCACGTTAAATTTTTCAGGGTATAAAATTTTTGGAGATTTACTTCGTTCTCTTTTGTATTAAATATTGCTGCAAAAACAAATATTATATCTTTGCAGGCTCAATTTTGTAGTATATGAATCAATTAGTTCGATTTTTATTTTTTCTGATACTTGTGGTATCTGTTTCTGAAAAAGTATTGGCCCAGGCAACAACATCGGGGGCAAATACAATAACTACAGCAGTACCTTTTCTTTCAATTACACCCGATTCCAGGGCTGGAGGTATGGGAGATGCAGGGGTAGGTCTTACTCCTGATGTAAATTCGCAGCATTGGAATCCCGCCAAGTACGTTTTTATGGAAAGCGATATGGGCATTGGATTATCTTATTCTCCCTGGCTGCGCAACCTGGTTAACGATATCAATCTTGCTTACTTGTCGGGTTATAAAAAAATCGACGATGTGCAGTCAATGAGTGCTTCTTTAAGATATTTTTCTCTCGGCGACATTATTTTTACCAGCGAATGGGGTGAAATACAAGGACAACAAAGTCCAAACGAATTCGCTGTTGACCTGGGTTATTCGAGGATGCTGTCAGAAGTTTTTTCAGGTGCAGTTGCATTAAGATATATACGGTCTGATCTGACAGGCGGACAAATGGTGAATGGTGTTGAAACAAAAGCAGGGAATTCATTTGCCGCCGATGTGGCATTCTATTATTATAAAGAATTCAGGGCCAACCGGAAAGATAACATCTTTTCTGCAGGTATTAATATTCAGAATATCGGTTCAAAAATATCTTACACCGATGGAACAGTGAAAGATTTTATTCCGACCAATTTAATGCTTGGAACGGCTTATACAGCAAATCTCGATGATTACAATTCATTTACTTTTTCTTTTGAGGCAAATAAGTTACTCGTTCCCACTCCACCAAAGGATTCAACAATTTATAATCCCGATGAAGTGATATTGCCGGGAGGAATAAATTCAGACATTGGCCCGATTGAAGGTATGATAGTTTCGTTTTACGATGCTCCCGGTGGTTTTAAGGAAGAAATGCAGGAAATTAATCTTGCGTTAGGAGTTGAATACTGGTACAATAAGCAATTTGCAATTCGGGCAGGTTATTTTTATGAACATGAAAATAAAGGTAACCGGAAATATTTCACTGCTGGTGCAGGTTTAAGGCTTAATGTTTTTGGCCTCGATTTCTCTTATCTTTTACCTACACAACGTAATCATCCGCTTGAAAATACTCTCAGGTTTTCACTTTCATTTGATATAGATGCATTTGGAAAACAGAGATGATGAATTTCCGGATCGGACAAGGATATGATGTACACAGTCTGGCAGAGGGAGAAACCCTGTGGCTTGGCGGTGTTTTGGTTCCTCATAGTAAAGGAACAGTCGCTCATTCCGACGGAGATGTTGTGATTCATGCCATTTGTGATGCTTTACTCGGAGCTGCAAAATTAGGCGACATTGGAACCTATTTCTCTGATACTTCTGCTGAATTTAAAAACATCGACAGTAAGATTCTTTTAGATAAAACTTACCTGCTTGTAAAAGAAAAAGGGTATCTGATTGTGAATATCGATTGCACCATCAGCGCTCAACAACCAAAACTGAAACCTTTTATTCCCGAAATGGAAAAAACAATGGCTGCTGTTTTGGGGATCGATGAAAACCAGGTTTCGGTAAAAGCAACCACAACTGAAAAGCTTGGATTTGAAGGAAGGGAAGAAGGAATTTCAGTCAATGCAGTTGTATTATTGAAAAAGCGAAATAAATGAATAAAAAAACACTCGTAATCGGAGCAAGTACCAATCCGGCCCGGTATTCAAATATGGCCATTAAAACCCTGTTAAAACATGGTCATGAAGTGATAGCCCTGGCTAAACGCGAAGGACAGGTTGAATCGGTAAAAATTCTGACAAAGTTCCCTGAAAATGAATTAATCCACACAGTTACAATGTATGTGGGTGAGCAGCATCAGCCTGAATATTATCAGCCAGTTCTTGATTTACAGCCTGAAAGAGTAATTTTCAATCCAGGCACTGAAAACTACGAATTCATTGAATTATTAGAATCAAAAGGAATTGAGACCATTGAAGGTTGTACACTTGTAATGCTTGGAACCGGTCAGTTTTAATAAATAAAACGATGTTTTTACCAGTCAGTTCTTATGATGAGTTTCTGAAATTTCAGGAAGAAGAACCAGCTTTGTTAGCATATTTCTCTACCGAAGCCTGCAATGTTTGCAAAGTTCTGAAACCAAAAGTTGGTGAACTAATCGAGAGCAAATTCCCAAAAATGAAAACTGTTTATGTGCAGACCGATAAAAATCCGGAAGCGGCGGCTCAAAACAGGGTTTTCGGGGTTCCTACCATTCTGGTTTTTTTTGATGGGAGGGAATACATACGAAAAAGCAGGAATATTGGAATCAGCGAACTTCAGCGTGAAATAGACCGACCTTATTCGATGTTTTTTGCTGAAGAAAACAGTTAATATCAGAACAGAGAATTCAGCAGATTTTCATCTGCTTCGTTGGGTAACGTTACTTTTAAATCAGAATTTTCCTTCATTGCCTGTTCAATGGCAAACCTTGCCGCCTGATTTTGCGCCCAGCTTCTACGTGCAATTCCATTGTTTACATCCCAGTGAAGCATCATTTTTAATTTTTTTTCTGCTTCTGCCGAACCATCGATAGTCATTCCGAAACCTCCGTTAATAACTTCTCCCCAGCCAACGCCACCGCCATTGTGCAATGAAACCCACGAAGCCCCTCTGAAACTGTCGCCCACAAAATTCTGAACGGCCATATCGGCTGTAAATGCTGACCCATCGTAAATATTTGATGTTTCACGGAAAGGGGAATCTGTGCCCGAAACATCGTGATGGTCGCGGCCCAAAACAACCGGTGCCGAGATTTCCCCGTTACTGATGGCATCGTTAAAAGCCTTTGCAATTTGTATTCTACCATTACAATCGGCATATAGAATCCTCGCCTGAGAGCCAACAACCAGTTTGTTTTTACCGGCTTCTTTTATCCAGTGAATATTGTCTTCCATCTGGCATTTGATTTCTCCTGGAGCTGACTGAGCCAATTCTTCCAAAACTTTTGCCGCGATCCGGTCGGTGGTTTCAAGGTCTGATGGTTTCCCCGAGGTGCAAACCCAGCGGAAAGGTCCGAATCCGTAATCAAAAAACAGCGGGCCCATAATATCCTGAACATAAGACGGATATTTGAAACTGCCATCACGATTAAAAACATCAGCTCCTGCTCGGCCCGATTCAAGCAAAAATGCATTTCCGTAATCCCAGAAATACATTCCCTTTTGGGTGAGTTGATTGATTGCATCAACCTGTTTCCGGAGTGATTCGTACACTTTTTCTTTAAAAAGTTCAGGATTCCCGGCCATCATTTTGTTGGCTTCTTCAAAGGTTAATCCAGCCGGATAATATCCACCTGCAAACGGATTGTGAAGCGAGGTCTGGTCTGAACCAAGGTCGATTTCAATATCCGCACCGGCAAGTTTTTCCCACAAATCAACCACATTCCCCTGGTAGGCAAGTGAAACTGGTGTATTTTCTTCTTTTGCTCTTTTAATTCTGATTAAAAGGTCATTGGTATCAGTAAAAATTTCATCAACCCAACCCTGCTTGTGCCTGATCTGAACAGCTTTCGGATTAATTTCAGCAACAACGCAGATCATTCCGGCAATAACTGCTGCTTTGGGCTGTGCCCCCGACATTCCTCCAAGCCCGCTGGTTACAAAAACCTTGATTTCGTTGTTATTTTTCGATTTTAAACGCGCGGCGTTCATCACGGTAATTGTGGTTCCGTGAACAATGCCCTGTGGCCCGATGTACATGTACGAACCTGCGGTCATTTGACCGTATTGCGAAACACCCAGTGCATTCATTCTTTCATAATCGTCGCGCGACGAATAGTTGGGAATAACCATCCCGTTGGTGACAACAACCCTTGGAGCTTCCGGATGTGAAGGAAACAATCCCATCGGATGCCCTGAATACATTACCAGTGTCTGGTTGTTGGTCATTTCTGACAGGTATTTCATGGTAAGCAGGTACTGAGCCCAGTTTTGAAAAACTGCCCCGTTTCCACCATAAGTAATCAGTTCGTGCGGGTGTTGTGCCACTTCCGGATCAAGATTGTTTTGGATCATCAACATGATTGAAGCTGCCTGTTTCGATTTTGACGGATATTCTTCTATCGGGCGTGCAAACATTTCGTAATCGGGCCTGAAACGATACATGTAAATTCTTCCGTAAGTTTCCAGTTCGTTTAAAAATTCAGGTGCCAGTTCTTTGTGCAATTCGTTAGGGAAATACCGAAGCGCATTTTTCAAGGCAAGCTTTTTTTCTTTCTGATTCAGAATGTCTTTCCTCTTTGGCGCATGGTTGACAGTAGTATCGAAAGGTTTTAATTCCGGCAGGTAATCAGGAATTCCTTTTGAAATAGCCTGTTTAAAATCCGTGGTTTTCATATCTTTGGTAATATTTATCTGTTGCTGCATGAAATACATCGGTAAAATATTGCGTTTCCCCGAATTTCCTGCTGATATTTAACATTAAATCAGAAAATTTGTAATCTAAATAAAATGATAATCATGAGAAATTTTAAAATTGGATTTTTTGCTTTAATCACAGTTGTTTTATTTTCGAGCTGTGGTTATAATAAAATGGTATCGATGGAAGAACAGGTTACTTCTCAATGGGCACAGGTTGAAAATGTTTACCAGAGAAGGGCCGATTTAATTCCGAATTTAGTGAATACAGTAAAAGGATATGCCGCACATGAAAAAGAAACTTTGGAAGGTGTTATTGAGGCGCGTTCAAAAGCCACTTCGGTAAATATCGATCCTGCGAAACTTACTCCTGAGTCGATAAAACAATTTAATCAGGCCCAAGATGGATTGTCATCGGCATTAAGCAGGTTAATGGTTGTTGTTGAAAAATATCCTGATTTAAAGGCGAATCAGAACTTTCTCGATCTTCAGGCTCAGTTGGAGGGAACTGAAAACCGAATTACTGTTGAGCGGAAAAAGTTTAATGATGTAACACAGGCATACAACGCTTACATCAGGAAATTTCCACAGGTAATTTATGCAGGTTGGTTTGGATTTGAAAAGAAAACTTACTTTGAGGCACAGCAGGGTGCCGAAAAAGCTCCGGAAGTAAAATTTTAGGCAAAGCGGCAAAATGAACGTTCAGAATTATTTCACGGAAGAGAATAAACTTCAGATTACAAATGCAATCAGGGTTGCCGAGTTAAATACATCTGGTGAAATCAGAATTCATATAGAAAAATTCTGCAAAGCTGATGTTCTGGACCGGGCTGCTTATATTTTTGAAAAACTGGAAATGCATAAAACCAAATTAAGAAACGGAGTTTTGTTCTACATGGCAATTGAAGACCGCAAGTTTGCAATTTTAGGTGATGCCGGAATTAATCAGAAAGTTCCGGAAAATTTCTGGGAAAAGACAAAAGAGGTTGTTTTATCAAAATTCAATGAAGGAAAAATTACAGAAGGATTGACAAACGGGATTCTGATGGCAGGGGAACAATTGAAAGAACATTTTCCTTACCAGAAAGATGACAGGAACGAACTCTCGGATGAAATTTCATTTGGGAAAAATTGATACAACAATGAAAAAAATAATAACAATATTTCTAATCCTTTTCAGTGTTGTGGCAATTTCGGTTGCACAAATTCCTGATCGGCCGGTACCTCCGCGTTTGGTAAACGATTTTGCAAAAGTTTTAACCAATTCAGAGGCGGAACATCTTGAAAGTGTTCTGGTTCAGTTTGATCAGGCCACTTCAACCCAGATTGTTGTGGTTACGGTTCCCGATCTTGAAGGATATGATAAGGCAGATTTTGCCGTTCAGCTTGGTGAAAAGTGGGGAGTTGGACAAAAAGAGAAAAATAATGGAATTGTGATACTTGTTCAGCCCAAACAGCAAAACCTCAAAGGCCAGGTTTTTATCGCGACCGGTTACGGACTAGAGGGTGTTCTGCCTGATGCAGTTGTAAATTCAACGGTTATTGATAATGAAATGATCCCGTGGTTTAAGGAGAACAATTATTATAAGGGACTTGGAAGCGGTATAAAAGTAATAATGGACATTACAAGGGGAGAATATACAGCCGAACAATATCAGCAAAAGATAACCCAGAAAAGTCAGGGTGGATTCATACCTGCCATCATTATATTTTTTCTTGTATTTATTTTTATGATCAGGGGAAGAAGAAACCGGTTCTATTCGCCTGGTAAAAGCCTCCCTTTCTGGCTTGCAATGGGAATGTTGTCTGGAAGTCACCGTTCAGGTGGATCGTTTGGTAATTTCTCTTCAGGCAGCGGTGGTTTCGGTGGATTTGGTGGAGGCAGCTTTGGCGGCGGTGGCGCCGGCGGAAGCTGGTAATTGTTCGTAAATAAAACAAGAGCACCTGTAAAATCAGCTAATTTGGCATTTTTACAGGTGTTCTTTTTGATGCTTCAGAGAATTTATTTGTCCGTGTCGAGAAAAATCGTCTGTTCACGTTTCGGCCCGACCGAAGCAATCGTTAACGGAATTCCCATTTCTTCCTCAATAAAATTGATATAATTATTGAATTCTTCCGGAAATTCATTCTGATGTTTGAATTTGGTAAGATCTGTTTTCCATCCTGGGAGTTCAATGTACACAGGCTTTACATCATCGTTTAATTCAGAAGGAAAATGTTCGATAGTTTCGCCATCGATTTCATAACCAACACAAACTTTTATGGTATCGAACTGGTCCAGAACATCTGCTTTCATCATTATCAACTGGGTTACACCGTTTAGCATCACCGAATATTTTAATGCAACAAGGTCAAGCCAGCCACATCTTCTGGGCCGGCCTGTTGTAGAACCATATTCATTGCCTGCCTTTCTTATATTTGCTCCGGTTTCATCAAGTAATTCGGTTGGGAAAGGTCCCATTCCAACTCTGGTGCAATACGCTTTAAAAATACCTAAAACTTCACCAATCTTATTCGGTGCAACTCCAAGTCCGGTGCAGGCTCCGGCACATATTGTATTCGAACTTGTAACATAAGGATATGATCCAAAATCAATGTCGAGTAAGGTTCCCTGTGCGCCTTCTGCCAAAACAGTTTTATTTTCTGCCAATAAATTATTGATCATATGTTCGGTATCAACAATGTTGAAGGTTTTCAGTACTTTGATGCTTTCAAACCAATCCTTTTCGCAGTCATCAAGAATTTGTTTATAATCGTACTTGTAAAATTCGTCTAATAATAATTTATGACTTTCAATTCTCGTTCTGTATTTTTCATCAAAATTGTGCAGCAAATCGCCTACTCTTAATCCCTCGCGACCTATTTTATCTTTGTAGGTTGGTCCTATTCCTTTCAGGGTTGAACCGATTTTTGACTCACCTTTTTTTTGCTCCGAGGCAGCGTCAAGAATCCGGTGAGTGGGTAAAATCATGTGGGCTTTTTTCGAAATGTAAAGGTTTTTCGAAATGTCAACTCCGATTTTCTTTAATGACTCAATTTCTTTTTGAAAAACGATTGGATCGATTACCACACCATTGCCAATGATATTGATTTTATTGTCGCGAAAAATACCGGATGGAATCGTGTGAAGAACATGTTTGATATTATTAAATTCCAAAGTGTGACCGGCATTTGGTCCGCCCTGGAAACGGGTGATTACATCATATTTTGGAGTTAATACATCAACCACTTTGCCTTTGCCTTCATCGCCCCACTGCAGGCCCAGTAAAACATCTACTTTCGTTTTTAAATTCATCTGATTTTAAATAATTGATTTTTAATGTTTTTTAAGCTTTCTTCTTCCTGGTTTATTCTTAAAAATATTGTTGTAAATAGGTATTTAAAGTAAACCATTACATTTAAACATGCAAAACCGTGAAAAATTTATAGTGTACAACAAATTTTTCACGGCTTTTATTTAAGCACCTAAAAATACAAATATTTTTTGTTTGCAGGCGATAAAAACGACTAACTGCAGATGAGTGTGTATTAATTATTGAATAATTAATTAAGCAGCGTTATTTCAGATTTTCTCCGTAAATATAAAGTGTATGGTGAGAAAGTTTAAAATTGTTTTTTACACATGCGTCCTCAATAATTTCCCTGATTCTCGGATCAAAAAACTCGATTACGTTTCCGTTTCTGGTATCAATTAAATGATCGTGCTGTAAAGATGCAAATGCTTTTTCAAACTGGGCAATGTTTTTTCCAAACTGATGTTTCACCACAAGTTTACAATCGAGGAGAAGATCAATAGTGTTGTACAGCGTAGCCCTGCTTACCCTGTAATTGTTGTTTTTCATCGAAATGTACAACGATTCGATATCGAAGTGACCCTCCCGGAAATAAATCTCATCAAGAATTGCGAATCTTTCAGGAGTTTTACGATGTCCATGTTTTTCCAGGTATTCAGTAAACATGTTTTTGACAGTTTCTCTGGTTTTCTGGTTATTCATATTTAAACCAATTTAAAATAGGTAGTAAAAATAAAATATTTTTTTTGAAATTCTTCGGAATGAATAAAAATTAATCGTTCAGATTTTTTAATCTTGACACAGTTTCAATACCCTTTATTTTCTTCAGTTGGCTGATCAGGTTATTTAAATCGTCGGTATTATGAATGTACAGAAACAGTTCACCTTTAAAAATGCCGTCATTTGTATCGAATTGTACTGATCGCATATTGATGTTATTCTCGTTTGAAATAATGTTTGTTACCTGATTTACAATACCTACCCTGTCGAAACCTTCCAGAAGTAAACGGGTTAAATACGATTGTTTTTTGAATTTAGTCCATTGAACTGAAATAATTCTTTCTCCCTGGTTCGACAAGTATTTCGCTAAAATCGGACAATCGCTTTTATGAATTATTACATGATCATCGCTGCTTAAATACCCCATTGAATTATCGCCGGGGATTGGATTACAACATTTTGCCAATGAAAAGGAAATATTATCTTGTGTTTCTTTCAGAATGAAAGGTTTTTTGCGATCGATTTTGTTTTTGTTTTTAATATCGGTTTTTTCATCAGACATTGATTCTGCTTCACTTTCGTCCTTTTTCCTGCCAAAAGTTACGTGCCAGTATTTTATTAACTTGTTTTCCGACTTACGTCCGACTATTTCGTTAATGTCGTTAAGTTCGATAAAACCCGTGCCAACTTCAGAATATAACTGGTCTTTATTGTTCAGATTATAATGACCGATTATTTTCCGTAAATTATTCGAGGTCAGATTGGCGCCTGCTTTAATCATGGCTTGTTCAATCATGTTTTTACCATTTTCAATATGTTTGTTTTTCTCAAGTTTGAAAGCATCTTTAATTTTGTTTCTTGCTCTTGCTGAAGTGGCAAATTTCAGCCACTCAAGTTTTGGTGTCTGATTTTTCGATGTCAGGATTTCAATCTGATCACCATTCTGCAAAACATGACTTATCGGGACCAGTTTCATATTGATTTTACCTCCGATACACTTGTTCCCCAGATCGCTGTGGATTTCATAAGCAAAATCGATTATTGTCGAACCCTGGGGCATCGAAATCATATCACCTTTTGGTGTGAATACATTAATATCGGTGCCATACAGATTAAATTTAAAATCATCGAGAAATTCAAATGCATCTGCATCAGGATTTTTCAGATGATCGCGAATCCTTTCAATCCATGTCTCGAGTTCGTTTTCGAAGGTTGTAATGTCTTTGTACCGGTAATGCGATGCAAAACCACGATTGGCAATTTCATCCATTCGTTCTGTCCTTATCTGCACTTCAACCCATTTACCCTGAGGGCCCATAACTGTAACATGAAGTGATTCATACCCGTTAACCTTTGGTAAATTAATCCAGTCGCGAATCCGGTCGGGTTTAGGTTTATAAATGTCGGTAACAATGGATAAGACATCAAAACATTGTCTTTTTTCTGAAATCTCCGGATTTGGTTTTATGATAATTCGAATGGCAAGAATATCGTAGATTTCGTTAAAACTAACTCCTTTCTTTTGCATTTTTTGCCAGATCGAATAACTCGTTTTTAAACGATGTGTGACTTCGCAATCAAAGTGTTCTTCAACCAGTTTTTCCTTAATTGGTTTTATGAACTCGTTAACAAGGTAGTTTCGTTTTTCTTCCTGATTATGAAGTAAATATATTATCTGATTGTATTCTTCAGGATGTTTATATTTGAAACTAAGTTCTTCGAGTTCGGTTTTTAAAGTGTATAATCCAAGTCGTTGTGCAAGAGGTACATAAAGATAAAGTGTTTCGCCCGCTATCTTAAGTTTTTTATTTTCTGGCATCGAATCGAGAGTTTGCATATTGTGCAAACGATCTGCAATTTTTATTAAAACGACCCTTACATCTTCCGAGAGGGTCATTAACATCTTTTTTAAAGTCAATGCCTGTCTTGAATCGAAATCACCGGATAATTTTGTAAGACCATCAACAATTCTGGCAACTTTTTCACCAAACATGTTTTCTATGTCTGACAGACGATATTCGGTATCCTCAACGACGTCATGTAAAATAGCTGCTACAATTGAAGTTGCACCCAATCCAATTTCTTTAGCAACAATTTTTGCAACTGCAATAGGATGAATAATATATGGTTCACCTGATTTTCGCCTGATTCCTGAGTGTGCGGCATTGGCAAAACGAAATGCCTTTTCGATACGTGCTATTCGTCCATCGTCAAACTTGTTCCTGACTTCTTTCAGAAAGTCCTCGTAACAGTCGTCAATGTACCTTATTTCTGCCTGTGTAAAATGTTGCACTTTTACATTGATTAAACAAATTTTAACCTAATTCAGGTATTTGTGATTTTTTAATCCCGAACTGCTTCCTTATTTTCTGATGCTAAATTATCAATTTTTATCTTCTGATATCCTTCAGAGTGGCGCAATAATGATAAAATTCTTTAATATTTGGATAATCGAATCTGAAAATCTTTCGCTCAGTTAAAAGAAGGAAAAACTAAAAGCAATTGTTCAATGTAATAATTCTGATCTTATCTTTCCATACTATTACCCGAGGAATATAATTTTGTTTGACTAATTAACTGGCTTAAAATAACCTGGTTTTATGGGAAAACGGTCAGAAAATTTT
>JBBIPU010000086.1:0-7086 GCA_037442685.1 Draconibacterium sp.
TTTTTTTCTGAATTTTAATCCTTTCTGAATAAAAATGGTCTGATAAATCGGTTAATTTTAACCGTGTTTTCAGGTTCAGTTTAATTTTTACGGCATGAAAGTTTTTTCAACAACCATCATTCTTATCTTTTTTTTCGCCAGTTTCAGTCTTTCGGCTCAAAAGCACGACCTCGCTTTTTACATTGAGAAAGCCAAAACAAACAGCGCATTTATCCATCAGAACCGCAACGAAAAAAAGCTGGTGGAACTGGATATGGAACAAATCAGGAAAATTTACTCGCGCCCCGAAATCACGCTCGATGCCGGGGTTTTGTTTGCGCCCATCATTTCGCGTGACGGTGGTTCGGGCAAATTTCAGTTTGTAACAAAAGATGCGACTGACTACACGGGTTACGACCTCGCTGCCACCGACGGCGGTCAGTACCAGGGAGTTGTTTCGGTTTCGCAGGGATTGTTCAACGGGAAAAAGATTGACACTTACAACGACAAAACTGAAATTCAGAAACAAATCAGCGAGAACAACATTGAACTCACGGAACACGAACTTGAAAATGCGGTAAGGCACCAGTATCTTTTGTGTCTGAAAAGTAACCGCCAGGCGCAGAACAACCTGGAGCTGATGAACCAGGTGGATGAAGAGGTAAAACTGATGGAAAAACTGGTGCAGGGCGCAATCTACAAACAAAGCGACCTGAAACTGTTGCAGGTTACACGGCAGAATTACGAACAGGAATACGAAACTTATAAAGCTGAGTACCGCGACAATATTTACAACCTGAACCTTTTGTGCGGAATCGGCGAAGGTGCCGATGTTGAAATTGAACCGCTCGAATTGCAGCTGAATCCCGGCATTCAGACACCTTCGCATTTTCTCACCTCTTTTTATCTCGATAGTCTGGCAATGGTGACCGACCGCCGCATAAGCGAGCTGAAATACCTGCCGCAGGTAAATGTTTTCGCCAACGCAGGGATGAATGCGGTTTATCTTCCTAACTTCAACCGCTTTGGTTTCAGCACCGGCGCCACGTTCAGCCTCACGCTTTACGACGGGAAACAGCGGAAAACAGAATTTGAAAAATCGCAAATCAACCTCGAAACGCTGCAGTTCAATAAAATGCAAACCAAAACCCAAAACGAAATCCAGAAAAACTTCACACTCGATAAACTTCAATCACTCGACAAGCGGATTTCACTGACCGACAGCCAGATAAAGCAATACGATGATTTAATGGCGATGTATAAAAACCTGATGGCACAGGGCGAAATTTCGGTGATGGAATACAGTTACCTGCTGAAAGACCTTTCGGCAAAGAAGCAGGAAAAACTGCTTTTCGAGATGGAAAAACAATTAGTGATAAATGCCTGGAATTATTGGAATTTTTAAAACGAAACGATGAGAACCTATTCAGTTTTACTTTTTGCAGTCGCACTGCTCTTTTTTATATCGTGTAAAAACAAACAGGCCGGAAATACGGAAGAACAGGTTGTTCCCAAAGCAGCGGTTTCGGTGACACAGGCGAGGAACGGGAATATCGAGGACCTGGTTTCGTTAAACGGGCGGACTGTCATTTTTAAAAAGAACCAGGTAATTGCGCCCATTTCGGGGTATCTCACTGCAGTGCACATTCAGTTTGGCGATTGGGTTGAAGCAGGAAAGGTGCTTTTTGAAATTCAGACCCGCGAAGACAGGGCGCTGGAACAAACCGGCGGCAGCAGCCAGTTCGGAAAAATAAAAGTAACCGCCACCACAACAGGAATTGTAAACGAGCCTCTTTTGTTGGGAGCAGGGGCGTTTGTAACCGAAGGAAATCCACTCTGTTCCATTGCCGACACCAAAGATTTACAGGTATTGGTGAATGTTCCGTTTGAATACCACAACCTCATCAAACCCGGCGGAAAATGTACGCTGCAGCTTCCCGACCAGTCAACCGGAGCCGGAACAGTGCTCAGTGTGCGGCCTTTTGTTGAACAAAGCTCGCAAACACAGGAGGTGCTTGTAAAACCTTCGGGCAACCACAACTGGCCCGAAAATATGAACCTGATTGTCACCTTTCTGAAAGAGGAAAACAAAACGGCGCTGCTGCTGCCAAAAAAAGCGCTGCTCACCAACGAAACACAGGATGAATTCTGGGTGATGAAAATTGTGGATGACAGCATTGCCATAAAAATTCCGGTTACGACAGGGATCAAAAGCGACAGCCTGGTGGAAATCATTTCTTCGGTGCTGACAACTGATGACCTCATCATCCTGGAAGGCGGGTACGGCTTTGAAGACAGCAGTTTTGTCAACATTATCAGAAAACCATGAAAAATATTTTTGTCAGGTTTAAAAGCCCCATTTCGGTTATTTTGCTGCTTATTTTGTTGGGTGGCGCCTATTCGTACCAAAACCTGAAAACCTCGCTTTTCCCCGATGTTACTTTTCCAAAAATCAAAGTGATAGCTGACAATGGTGAGCAGCCTGTGGATAAAATGATGGTGACAGTAACAAAACCGCTTGAAAATGCCATCAAAAGAGTGGAAAAACTGTCGCTCATCCGCAGCGCCACTACTCTTGGAAGTTGCGAAATATCGGCATTCATGGAATGGGGCGCCGATGTCGATCTGGCCAAACAGCAACTGGAATCGCGCATCAACCAGATCAAAAACACGCTGC
Source organism: Draconibacterium sp. (assembly GCA_037442685.1). Classification (GTDB taxonomy): domain Bacteria; phylum Bacteroidota; class Bacteroidia; order Bacteroidales; family Prolixibacteraceae; genus Draconibacterium. The sequence continues at coordinate 2,657 of JBBIPU010000086.1, forward strand.
CGCCCGATGTTCAGATTACCATCGAAAAAATGAACCCCTCGATTTTGCCGGTGATGGGTTATTCGCTGCAATCGGAGACAAAAAATCCCATCGAACTGAAAATGATAGCTGAATACCTTGTGAAACCTTATTTTTCGCGAATCGAAGGTGTGGCTGCCGTTGAAGTGATTGGCGGAAAAACCAAGGAATACCGTATTGTGCTGAACCAGGAGAAACTGAGAAATCTGCGCATCAGCCCGGAGGATATTGAAAACGCATTCAGCAAGACCGATTTTATCCGGTCGAACGGGTACACCATCGATTACAACCGCCTGTACCTGACGGTTACCGATGCCACCATCCGCAACAAGGAACAACTTGAAAACCTGGTGGTTTTTAACGACGCCGCCCGCAAGGTAAAAGTGAGCGATGTGGCCGAAGTGGCGGTGGCCGAACAAACCGAATACATCAGGATTAAAGCCGACGGGAAAGATGTGCCGCTGGTGGCCGTTCTGAAACAACCCAACAGTAACCTCATCGAAGTTTCCGACCAGGTAACGGCCAAAGCCGCCGAACTGAACAAAATTCTCCCGGCTGGTGTCAGGCTTCAGCCGTATTACAACCAGTCGGAATTTGTACACGACAGCATGCGCAGCATTATCGATGTTTTGTGGATCGGGCTGCTGCTGGCCATTGTTGTGGCCACGATTTTCCTCCGTTCGCTCAAAGCAAGCGGGGTCATTCTTTTTACCATTCCCATCACCCTGGCGCTGACTTTTATTATCCTGAAATTCATCGGGTACGATTTCAATATCATGACGATTGGCGCAATTGCCGCAGCGATTGGGCTGATTATCGACGACGCCATCATCGTGGTTGAACAAATTCATCGTACCCACGAGGAACACCCCGAACGCAAACCAAGGGAACTTGTCGGGAAAGCCATCCATTTCCTGTTTCCGGCCATGGTCAGTTCATCGCTCAGCACCATTGTCATCCTCATTCCGTTTGAACTGATGACCGGTATTGCGGGAGCTTATTTCAAAATTCTCACCCAAACCATGATTATCACGCTGTTAAGCTCGTTTTTGGTAACCTGGCTGGGGCTTCCTGTTTTGTACCTGATTTTTTCAAAAGACCGTCAACTTATTACAACACAAAAAGGTACCGATTCGAACCAGAAACCGTGGGTTAGATTTTTTGTCAGGAGGCCTTACATCAGTGTTCTTATTGTTGCCGGACTGATTCTTTCGGTTGTGCTGGTAATTCCGAAACTCGAAACAGGTTTTCTGCCACAGATGGATGAAGGTTCCATTGTGCTGGATTACAAAACACCCCCCGGAACTTCTTTGGAAGAGACTGATCGTTTGCTTACCCAGATTGACAGAATTCTTGAATCTGTGCCCGAAGTGAAAACTTATTCGCGTCGGACCGGAACCCAAATGGGATTTTTTATTACCGAGCCCAACGACGGCGACTACCTGATTATTCTGAAAAAAGACCGTAAAAAAAATACCGAAGAGGTGGCCAACGTAATCAGGAAAAAGGTGGAAAAGGCAATGCCATTTATGGAAACCGAGTATTTACAGGTTGTTACCGACATGCTGGGCGACCTGATGGAAAGCGGAAACCCGATTGAAGTGAAAATTTTTGGCACCGACCATGAAAAGATAAAAGAACTCTCTCGGCAAATCGGCGACAGCCTTGAAACCATTGATGGCGTGGAAGATGTGTACAATGGCATTCTGATTGCTGGTCCGATGCTGAACGTACTTCCAAAAGAAGACAAGCTCAAACAATTCGGGCTGACTGCTGAAAACCTGCAATCACAAGTGCAAACCAGTATCGAGGGACGTGTGATCGGGTCGATTCCTGAAAAAGAACAATTGACCGACATCAGGATGATTTATCCTGAAAACGACCATACCCCGGTTGAGAAAATGAAAGATTTGCAAATCTGCACTTCCGCCGGCGATTACCTGCCTTTGCACCTTTTTGCCGGTTTTTCGGTAAAGAGCGGCGTTGCCGAAATAGAGCGTGAAAACCTGCAGACGATGGGAATGATCACTGCACGACTGAGCGGGCTCGATCTTGGCACAGGAATGCGCGAAATACAGAAAAAAGTTGGTTCAATCAGCCTGCCGCCTTCGTACCAGGTTGTTTATGCAGGTTCTTACGCACAACAACAAAAGTCGTTTGCCGAGTTGCTCCGGATTCTCATTCTGGGTGCGCTGCTTGTTTTTACGGTTGTACTTTTCATGTTCAAAAGCCTGAAAATTTCTTTGACGGTTCTTTTCCTCAGCCTGCTTGGAATTTCGGGAAGCGTGCTGGCTTTGTATTTTACCGGCACTCCATTAAACGTTGGAAGTTACACAGGATTGATCATGATCATCGGGATTATTGGCGAAAATGCCATTTTTACTATCCAGCAGTTTTTCACCGAACTTAAAAATTCGAACGTTGACAACGCGCTGGGTTTTGCCATTTCACACCGTTTACGGCCCAAACTAATGACTGCCACAGGCGCCATCATTGCGCTTGCACCGCTGGCGCTGGGAATTGGCTCAGGCGCAAAAATGCACCAGCCGCTTGCCATAGCCGTAATTGGGGGTCTAATAATCGCTTTGCCGCTTTTGCTGATTGTATTGCCGGGAATGCTGAAACTGCTTTACAGAAAGCAGTGAGGAAAATTATTTCAAACTTTCTGCCACCCTGCTCAATGTTTCAAGATAAGCAGTCACCGGATACATTTTTTCGTTGTACCAAAGTGAGGCAAAATATAAACCGATGGGCGCCGAAACAAAACCTTTTTCCTGTATTGTTTTTTCAAGCCATTTCAGCCCGGATTCGCAGATTTCAAGATTTTTCTTCGAAATCAGTGCCGAAACTGCCAGCGAAGTTTCTTCAATGGTTCCCGGAATGTGTTTATCGCCTCCCCAACTTCCGTCTTCATTCTGAACCGAAATCAGGAAGTCATTTCCTTTTTGAACTATTTTTTCAAGCCTCTTCTTTACAGGTTCTGAAACCCAGCAGTGACCAGCAGCATCTTTTAAATAGGTTACCACTTTGGCAGTTCCGTAAACCGGGTTTGTGTGATTTGCCGTCAGTTGATTTCCAAACCACAGCGGGAGCCAGCTACCGTTGTTTGATTGCTTTTTCTCAAGATATTTCAACGCTTCTTCAAAAATCTTCTTCAGATTTCCAGATTCATTTCGCAATAATTCATCATGATAGTTTTCCATCACTGCTGAAACAGCCAATAAACAGTGACCGGTAAGATCGGAACAACTCTGATCGAAAGGCAGTTTTCCCCAGCCGCGCGAAAAAGTGGGGAAGCCGCCATCATTATTTTGCAGTTCTTTCAGCCATTTGGCCGCATTCAGAACTTCGTGTTTTATTTTGTTTTTCGGCTCAAGTTTCAAAAGCGCCAGAATTGCTCCTGACGTGTCATCACAATCGGGAACAGAACCGGAATAATTGGTCCAGCCCCAGCCACCCGGATTTGTTCCGTTAAACGGGTGAACCCTGTCGTTTTGAATTAGTCTGAAATGGTCGGCAATCTGATCCTGCTGGTCCGATGTCAAAAAACCATTCAGATTTCCACGGTAAGCTTTTACTGCAAGCGACGTCACCCACGTCGATAAATCAACATCGATGGGCCAGCCGCCGTCAGCACGCTGGGTTCGTTTCAAAAACTGAATTCCTTTTTTCACCACCCCGGTTTCGGCAAAACCTGAATTGATGAGGCTCAGCGCAACAAATGCCGTGAGTGGGATTGCTTCCAGAAAACCACCACTTTCGGGCAGCATCCGGTGCAAAATTTTCATGGCTTTTTTTATTGAAAATCTTCGGATAATCCGCCAGAAAACGTTTGATTTTTTCTTTTTATAAATCAGGATTCCCACCGCCACCAGCGCCGGAATGGCATAACTTACCACACTTAAATTCAGCAACCGGTAAAATTTACGTGGCAACAAAGAAAGCTCGAAAGGCAATTGAGGAATGTGGCGAAAGGCGTCCTCTCCCGGAACGCCACAAACTCCGCACATGGCCAGAATAGGAACGGAGAAGGTATAATCTTTCTGGTAATGAGCCAGAATATATTCAGCAACTTGTGGTGAATGCACATTGATTCCCAGTGAATTCAGATAACCTGCAATTTTAAGCTGGGTTTCTCTGTCTGCTTGGTTTCGGATGGAATACAGGTTCAAAGCTGCGTAAACAAGCAGGCTGGTACTAACATTTCCCGGGCTTTCAGGAGTGTCGCCAAAACTTCCATCGTTGTTGATGTTTTTTTGAAGCCACCAGATTCCTTTCTGAATCTCATCCGCATTTTTTTCTGCATTATCGAAATGCAGTGCGGCCACAGCAACCGCAACGCCCAGCGCACTCGACGAAAGCCGACCTTCCCAGAAACCTTCAGGCTTTAATTCCGAAGCAATCAGTCTGCC
>JBBIPU010000086.1:7186-18418 GCA_037442685.1 Draconibacterium sp.
TTTACGAAAGTACACCCAAAATCAGTAATCCATAAAAAGTATATTCCAAATCGCGCGAAAGATCGCCGTCGCCTGAAAGAAAAGCGCCATTGTCGAAATTTTCCTCTGCCAGTTTCAGACAATCCGGGGCAACAAGGCGCAAATCGGCACCCGATTTTTTCAACGCAAAAAGCGCCACGGCAGTCGAAAGCAGATCGGCATCAGGCTGTTCCCTGAAAACTTTGAAACCCATTCCCTTTTCAAAATAACCAAGCAAAACAGCTGTTTCCTGTTCGACATTTTTACCCGTAATGAATTTTGCAAGAAGCAAGGCTGCATAAAAGCTGCAGGGCAGATCGTCGGTTGTTTTATAAAACATGAGCGGAATTCTGATGACAAGTTTCACCAGCCGGTTTGGTCCGTACAAAGCGTCAAAACTCAGCATAAACAGAAAAAACCTGTAGGCTGCATTCAGACTTTTTGCGTCTTTTAAAACCCAGCGGAGCAGCGCAACAAAAGATGGCTTTTGAAATTTTTTTTCTTCCACAATCAACCTGATCAGCAAAAGCGAAAACCTGTCAACCACTTTTTCTCCGGTGGAATTCACTCCTGAAACATATTTTTTCAGTTTCCCCTGAATTTGATCTGAACCAAGCGCTTTACAGAGCCAAGCCCCGAAAAGCGAATAATATAAATCGGCTGTTCCGGCACGGTTTGAAAAGGCGCCATTTGCAAGCTGACATGATTTCATAAAATCTTCAACCTCTGACTTGCTTGTTTCCTCCAACAAGCTGATTCCTTTTGCAATTTCTGTGATAAACTGGCTGTAAAAAGGCTTGTATTTATTTTCTCCGGACATTTTCAGAACTTGAAAACTTTTCCCATCACACCGTACAAACTCAGCCTCAATTTCAGGTTTTGCAGATGATCAAGTTCAGTGTAACATTTCTGAACAAATTCAGACAGGTACTTGCCCGCAGTGAGCTCTGTTTCATATTTTTCAAAGTTTTTGATCAACAACCCTAAATCTTCAGAAGCAATAATTTCTGAAAACGAAGGCGAACTTCCGTTAATGCTCTGGTTCAGCAATGCCAAAAGAAAGGGAAAATCAAAGGCATGTTTCAAATCGTTGTTTTCGCGGAGTTCGTTGATATCGTCCCTGATCTGGTAAGCAATCCCGAAGTTTTCGGCAAACCGGGCAAGCGTCTGCAATTCATTTTCCGGAGCATTACCTGCAATTGCGCCGGTTAATAATGCAACTTTCACGGCTTCACCGGTTTTCTGTTTAAAAATTTGCAAAACTTCGCTCACCGGCAAACGCTCAATATTTTGTTTCAGAAGGATGTCAGCGCCCTGTCCTTCCGAAAGATTCAGGTGCGACGAAGCAACCACTTTCAGGCATTCGGCTTTAACAGCCGGTTTGCAGGGAAGGCCAGCCAGCAACTGGTAACCTTTTCCGGTGAGATAATCGCCAATATTGATGGCCACCGGAATCCCGGCGGTTTTGTGCAAAGCAGGCTGATTGTACCTGAAATCCTCATCGTCCTGAATATCGTCGTGCACCAGCGAAGCTTTGTGAAAACATTCAATAACCACCGCCAAAGTCCGCTGAAACTCTTCGTCTATCGTTTCGGAATAAGAATGGTAAGCAAGCAGCGACAGCAACGGACGCATCCGCTGTCCACCCAGAAACATTGTTTTCATCGCCACTTTTTCGGTTTCCGAATTTCCCGGAAAGAACTTTTTCAGATTTTCAGTAGTGAAATAATCCTCCACTTTGCTTTTTAGTAACGAAACCGAAAGCGGCCTGACTTTCTCATTTTCTGATATTTGTTCTATTTCCTCAAAAAGCCAGTTGTAATCGATGGAAGTGTTAGAGCAGCCATCAAAAAGCAGCGGCAGCCCAATTACCGGAACCGCAGCCCGGGAAACCGGTTCAAACGAATTTTGCAACACCGGCATGCAACTCACACCAATCACCGCGTCAATCGACCCTTCTTCCACCAGCCCGATGGCAACGGTTGTTCCTTCGGCGACCAGAGTCGCGTAACCCAGTTTTTCGGCTTTGGTAAGAATGCCATCAATCTGGCAACTTTTGCATCCTGCACAAATAAGTCCGAGGTTATCGAATTCTGCCTTACATTCCAGGTTGTTTCGCAAACACTGCGGCAGTAAAAGCAACCGGCGGTTAAAAGAAGTCGCATTCACCACGTCGCGCCAGGTTTCGTTTCCCAAAAGAACGATCGTAAAATCGAGGTAATCATGACTGATACCTGATTGGTCCAGTATTATTGCAGCATGTTTTTCAAGAATATCAAAAGAAGCCGGAGGCAGAATTTTGTTTTCTGCTGCATAAACACCCACTTCTTTCCGCAACAACTCGCGGATTTTGCGGTCTTTCGGAACTTTTAATATGCGTTTTTTCAACTTCATTCTATCCGTAAGCTCCCAACCCAAAGAAAGCTCTTTTTTTGGCAAACCTGTAAATCCAACCTTTTTCAGGCACCGGAACACCAGAACCGTGACTTGGAACCACCGGCATCAATTTTAATCTCGAAATTTCATTTTCCCGGCCCGAAGTATCGGCAGCGTTGTGTTTTTCAACCATTTCGACAAGCCACTGTGGGTTTTCCATGATGATGCAGCCTGAAGTTTTCTTCGGAATTTCTCTTTTCAGGTCATTCAGAAAAACAGATTCGCGGTAAATATTTTCAAGTGGTTTTTCGGCTACATTGTCGGTTGCAAACTGGATAACCGGGCAGGGTTCGACAAACCCCGATGCGTTGATGTGGTGGCTCAAACCCGTTGCTGCCGGGCAAAGTCCGTTTCCATCCTGGTCCCAGTAGGCATCAATAATAGCAATATCGAAACGCGAACGGGCGTCAACTATAAATTGCCGCAATTGCTGAATTTCGGCTTTGTCGAGCGCCAGCTCAACCGTTGACTCAGCTCCAACCGGACGGTAAATGTAATACCACAGGTACGCCACATTATTATGAATCAGCGAGTTGATAAATTCATCGGAAAGAGCCAGTTGCATGTTTGATTTGCAGACGCTCATGGCCACACCGGTGATCAATCCTGCGCCGGTGGCATTTTCCACCGCTTCCAAAGTACGCCGGTAAACATCTTTTCCGCGACGTCTCACATCGGCAATAATTTCGTCACCTTCAAAACTGATCAGCGGTGTTACATTCGAAAGTTTCTGCAATTCCCCGGCAACTTCTTTTGTCAGTAGGGTTCCGTTGGTAAAAAGCTGAAAATAGCAATCGGGATGTTTTTTCAGTACATCAAAAAGTGGTTTGTACATCAGCGGCTCACCCCCTAAAATTCCGAAGAAATAAGAACCTTTCGCTTTGGTTTCGCTGATAATCCTGTCAAGTGTTTCAGGCGACATGCGGGTGTTTTTCTTTTTGTGTGTCACCCAGCAACCCTGGCAATTCAGGTTACAATCATCGGTTACCGAAATAAAATGAAAAGCCGGGAAGAAATCCCCCTTTTTCAGTCGTTGTTTGTAACGTGCAAAACTGAGTGTGCCTTTTACACCCATGTTGTACACAAATTTGTAAAGGCACTTTTTGTCGGTATTTTTCAGTATCCGTCCAATCATCCTATTTTAAATCCCCCGGTTTTGGTTTTTAATTCGTCAATGGCTTTCTGGCGTTCCTCTTCCGCCTGTTCAACAACTCCCTGCCTGAAAATGTTCCGGCGATTCTGGTTTCTGGCATTCAATGCCGAAATAAGACTTCCGGAATCCAGCGCTATTTTGCTTCCGCCAGGTTCATCACCCGCCAGCACTGTATTTTCTGCCAATCGCGGAAATATGATGGCCGAAGTTGGGCAAGTTCTTCCACAAGCCGGGCAGTTGTTTTTGCACGCCAGCGGATCGACTACTTTCAGGTTTTTCTTATCGAAACTGTAAACGCCAAACAGACAAAAACGGGCGCACTTTCCGCAAAGTGTGCACAGCGACTCGTCGATAACCGGATACCACGCGGGTACATCAAGTTCCGTGATCTGAACCTGGTAACGGGCTTCTCCTTTTTGTATCCCGAAATCATTTTCAAGTTTCGAAAAGATTGTTTCAGGCTGAAGAATTTTGAAATTCAGCACTTCGAAATCGCCAAAACCAATCCCGTTTTGCCTGAACATATTTTTGATGGCGCGGGGATAACAGGCAATGATAATTTTTTGCTGAAAGTTTTTATCGAGGGCATTCAGAAAATCTTTTTCACGGAGCGAAAGCGCGCACAAATCCTGCACCTCAAAAACATCTGCATCGAAGCTTTTGAGCCCTGCAGCAATTATGTCAAGCGATTCAGAAGAAATGACCCCTGCTTTGCACCTGCAAAAAAGAATACACGATCTTTTGTCCATTATCGATAATTAACCTGTCGCTAATTAACCAAAAATTTCAGATTAAAAAGTATTTAAAGTTCGTGAATTTAAACTTTGATCAAATGAGTTGTAATGACTAAACAAATTAGTTCATTTTTACACTGTCGATTCTTTCAGAATTAACCGGGTTTTAACCGGAAAATACACGTTCATCAAGCAGTCAGTTCACTTTAAAAGTACGATGCGTTTTGAAATTCCGCCATAACGAATAATATAAACACCTTGATTCAGATTTCCAATATTCATCTGATTATCAACCGAATTTAATTGCTTCTCCATTAAAAGTGTGCCGTTCAGATTGTAGATTTCAGCAACTTTATTCTCCATTTTCAGACCTGAAAAATAAATGACACCGGATGTTGGATTGGGATAAAACCTCCATTTTGCATCTTCCGAAGCAATATCTTTCACATCAACAATGGTGTTGATGTCTGTTGCTTTCCAGTACTCGCCAAAATGGTTATCCACATCAAAACGGCTCAGGGTAATGCCCTGCTTCGAATTTGGGAGTATCGGCCATGGCGCTTTATTATTATATATAACCTGGTCAATCACCTTTCCAAATTTATTTACAAGTTGAATTTTCTCTCCTTCATCGGCCAGCCGGCCACTTTCCCATTGATATACAAAAACTCCCCTGTCATTCCAGAATGTTGAATTCACGTTGGATGTAATGTATATTTTCTCTTTTGCCCCAACTGAAGTGCCCGCCGGAAAAATATAGTCGATTCCACTTCCAAACATGCAACTATCCAGATTAATTTCCGAATCACCCGGATTATACAATCCGATAAATTCAAGATCTTCGGCACCTGGTTCTGTCAGGTAAGCAATATCGCTGATCATTAATGAAATTGGGATTGCCGGTAACTTCAGGCTGGCTCCCATGTTTCCTTCGGTTCCTGCGCCAATCAGCGGTGAACCCGGTAACAATGTAAAATTGTTGAAAACAGGATTGGCAAACATCGGATTTGCAAAGAGATTATTATTCCCATCAGGCAACTTTTCAGTGTCATCAGAAGAGTTAGAAATACTTATTGCCGAATATTCATCACTAAAATATCCCGATTCATACGAGTTTGAAAGTATTGAATTCGTAACAACCAAATTGGATCCTGCATCGCCCGGATGTTTCTGATAATTTGCAATGGCATAAAAGTTCCCGTAATAGGTACAATGATCGATATAAACGCTGCTTGAATCCTTCATTCCGGCGCCCATTCCGCAGTTGATAAAAACGGAATTTGTAATTTTTGCCGACGAGCGTTGACCTATCGAAACCCCTTTATCCTGAATGTTGTAAGCCACAATGCCATCGATGATAACATTTTTTGAATGATCTCCCAAATCGACTGCATCAGAGTTAAATCCATCCATATCATGAAAATAGCTATTTCTGACACTGCTGCCAGTTGGTAAATCGCCAAAATCGATGGCATCAGAATCTAAACCGGTATTACCTGCAAAGTCACAGTTGGAAATTAAAATTTTGCCTCTTTTTACGTTGATTAAATCAACGCCAGCCATTTCAGAATGTAGGCGGCTATTTGAAAATGATGTCTGGCAATTGTAAACGTTTACAGGATTTCCATAAATATTTTCTACATAAATACTGTCGAGAATCACCGTGGAGTTTTCGATTGCAAGCGCTGCAATATCACGCACCGGATTTGGACCTTCCGAAGCATTTTCAATGATTACATTTTTAAACCAGATTGTATCGTTGGAGTTACTAATACTGATGTTTCCCCATTTACGGTTTTTGCTTTCAGGATTACTCCTGAAAATGACAGGCTCAGTTCTGGTTCCTTTTGCCACAATCGCTCCCAGTGAAGAAATGGAAACCCCGTCCGACATCCAGATTTCCACACCTGGTTCAATAATCAGTTTTCCTGAAGAGGTAATATTCACATTTTCGGGAACAACATAAGGCGAGCAAGCTTTTGAAAGGGTTGTTACTGAAGAAATCTCAGCAGGAAGAATACATTTTCCGTCGCTTTCAAAAATGGCAGAAATATTTACAGCCGTCTTAAGGCTGATTACCAATTCTTTCGCTGTGGAAATGAATTCTCCTGTATCATTCATTGTTGCTGAAAGTTCAAGATCGAAACTCACATCGCTACTGTTTGCTGCAGCCTGGTGAACTTCAACAGCAATAATGTTGTTGCCGTTTACCAGTTTTTCAGGTGAAATTGAAAAGGAATGAAACTCAGTTTCAGCAGAACCTGCAACAGAGGTCGATGCCAGGGTTCCAAAACTGATGGTTCCGGAGGGCATATTATACCTTTGTATTTCATGGCCATTCAGGTAAATTACTGCACCGTCGTCACATTTCAAAAGCAATGTTAAGCCCGATATCTTTTGTATGTTATTCAGCACGAAGCTTTTTCTGAAATAGGTGGTAATATACTTGTTATTAAAATCGCCTCCGAAACCGATCACCGTTTTTTCATTTCCGTCTCCATACCCCAGCTCTGCCTGACCGGATTTCCAGGAGTCATCGTTAAAATCTGAAGTTATCCACGAAGTGTCGGGGGCGGTTCCGGAATCTGAATATTTCCAGGATTGTTCCCTTTCAATCAGGATTGAATCGCTGTTTAATTTCCATCCTTTGAATGTGTTTCCTTCTTTAGCTTCTGCAGTCAACCTGATCTGTTCACCTTTCGGATAGCCGCCATTGCAAACATCCACCGGGATTTTCAGACCATTGAATGTTAAAATACCTGATTTTGCTGGAGAAGTGGTAACAGAAACCGGAACAGGACCTTGGAATCCATAATTGGTCAGGTCGTTCAGTATTATTTCAGGACGGACCTGAGCAAAAGTTTTTACCTCTTCCACTTCCGAGAGCCAGTATTCCATCGATGAAATTGCATAGATGTTACTGTAATTACCTGTGCCGTGTGTTCCTTTCCAACGCTCAATGTGATTTGGCATTTCGGCTTCAATGGTCTTTTTGTGATCCTCAATTTGTGCAATCATCCTTTCAGGATTGAAGGTGGTAAAGAGAAGATCAGATAATTTTCGCCCAAAAAACTTTTTATATTCCTGATTTTGCATCAATTGTTTAAATGGCCACCCGTCCTCGTTGAGATAAAAACTGATCATCTGATTGTTTGCGCCAAAGAAACCACGGTCAAAATCCATCAGAATCCATTTCCATTTCCCCGTATCTTTTGGTTTCCATTTCATTAAATTATGTCCGATCGAACTATTGCCGCTGTAAACTTCAGTACTGACCATTTCTGTAAATTCGTTAATATCCATCACAGCTGCAACTGCTTCATAGTTTGCCTGTTTGGACAAATCTTTTGCGATCAGTGAAAGAAAATAGTCGTTTTGTTTGAAATCTCCTGTTTCGGCATAGTGTCCCGCATCTGTTTCTTCAATCATATCAAAAGTTCCTGGTTGCAAACCATGGTTACCAACAACAAAATCTTCATCAATTTTCTCCCTGATATTATGGATACCCATATACTCGCCATTGATAAAAACCACACATGCCCTGAATCCCGAAATATCGAGTGTGGTATTTTCCACTGCTGCGGTTTGAATCATTCCATCCCTGAACAGCGTATTACCCCAGTCGCTTCCGGAAGCTCTTAGCGAAAAAGTGTCGTAAACTTTTCGTTCTTTGTCGAAAATCAACGGATACTCCAGTTTACCTGGCCCATAAACCTTTCGAAAAGAGACTCCAAGCATTTTTTCAGGTAATTGCCACGAGTACAACCCGGTCGATTTAACACCTGCCTTTAAATTAAAAGCAGCGCCGGTTCTGCCATCATTCTCATAAAGTTCAATATTAACAGGAATTTCCCAGTCAGGTTTTGAATTATGGACTACATAGATACCTTTCACCGGATCCCAGAAATTAACAGGATCAGACGAAAGGCAGACCACGGGCAGATTTTTTATTTTGTTTTTAGTGTCAATAAGATAGGTATTTGTATTTACGGGTCCGGGAACCTGGCCAGATTTAAAAATGCATGCCCTGACTACCGTATTTTTGTCGATAAAAATAGGTTCTCCGGCTATTGGCGACTGTTCGTTTGGTTCTGAACCATCGAGTGTGTAACGGACTTCGCCACCAAAGATTGAATTAATTTCGAGCGAAACAGGGTTTTGATAAATACCACCTGGAAGTGAAAAACTGGGATCACTTTTTACGATCCCCTCATAGTTTGTACTGTTGTTTGATGCTCCGGGGGTGGGTGTTGTAAAGTAGGCCCATTCAATGCTTCCGTCAGTTTTTCTTCCCATCGAAATATTAGGATCCTGTACACCAAATGAAACCGAATCGACCAATTCGCCAGCCGCAGTGAAAATCGCAAGTTCCTCGCCCGACGCAGAAATGTTGAAACTGGTATGCAGGCCAGTGTTGTAACTGTCGGCCCAGATTACAAGAAAACCACCTGCTCCGATTGAAGTGCCCGCGGGGATTTGCCATTTTTCGGGAATATTAAAATTATCAGTCAGGTAGTAACCGCCAATGTTGACGGTTGAAGTTCCGGCATTGTACAGTTCAAGCCAGTCGGAACTTTCATTGTAATCGGGATCAATTACAGAGCCTGTGTTTGATGCCATGAATTCGTTGATAAAAATCTGCGATTTTGCCTGAACAGGTGCAAACAGAAACGAACAGGTAATGCAAAAAGAAATCAGCGTAAAAATAATTTTCATTCGGTTTTCTAATTAATTCAACTTTTCATAGCGTGGAAAATCGTTCAGATACAATATCGTTTAGGTCGTGTAAAAGTAAAAAAATATTTGATATGCCTTTTTCATTAAAAACATTATAAAGTTTAAGGTGATTTCTTCACTTCTTTAAATTTCCTTTAGAAAGTTTGGGTAACTTGCGGTGAATGAAACTGCTGATTATAGAAGACGAAGCTGCACTTCTTGAAGAAATGAAAAACTTTCTTGAAAAAGAGAATTATGTGTGCGAGGTAGCCGGGAATTTTTATGAGGCCGGCGAAAAGCTGGCTTTGTACCAGTACGATATTGTACTTGTCGATATTACTTTGCCCGGAGGCAGTGGATTACAATTGATTGAAAAACTGAAAAAACTCAAAACCGACACGGGTATCATCATTATTTCGGCCCGCAATTCGCTCGACGACAAATTAACTGGTCTCAATCTTGGAGCCGATGATTATCTGACCAAACCTTTTCACCTTTCAGAATTGAATGCCCGGGTAAAAGCAGTGTTGCGACGCCGGAAATTCGATGGAGCGAACAATATCGTTTTTAATGAAATTGTTATAACGCCCGAAAACGCTGATGTTACCATCAATAATATTCCCATAATATTAACCAAAAAAGAATTTGAACTGCTCGTTTTTTTTATTGGAAACAAAAACCGGCTTTTAACCCGCGAATCGATTGCCGAACATCTTTGGGGCGATAATATTGACCTGGCCGATAATTTCGATTTTATTTACACGCACATCAACAACCTCCGGAAAAAAATTTTGAAAGCCGGTGGAAACGATTATGTGAAAACCGTTTATGGAATGGGTTATAAATTCACCGACCGATGAAACTTTTAACGAAAATAAATATTGGCTATATTACCTGGTCATTCGTTGTAATGGCAATTTCGGGCGTGGCCATTTATTTTATCCTGTCGGCAATTATTGCGCAGCAAACTGATGAACAACTAACCGGAACATTACTGCGGGTTGAACAACAAATGGAAACGGATTCAAAACCAACATTTTTGGAACCCTTTTCTGTAATTTCGACAACCAATTTAAAGTCGGAACAAACTATTTTAAAAGATACCCTCATTTTAAACAAACAGGAAAACGAATTGGAAGAGTTCCGCCAAATCATCGCTATTAAAGAAATTAAAGGAGAATATTACCGGATTGCACTTCTGAAATCGAAAATCGAATCGGAAGATTTGCTGGGTACGCTGGCGCTGGTTACAGTACTGGCAATGCTCATTTTAACTTTAACATTAATGGTGGTTAACCGTAAAGTGGCACAATCGGTTTGGAAAGGATTTTATTTTAACCTCGGACAGCTAAAAAAATTCTCGCTGCTGAATCAGGAAAATTTGCATTTACAATCTTCTAATATTCAGGAATTCAGCGAATTAAACCAGATTCTTGAAAAACTCACCAACCAGGTTGTTACCGATTATCAAAACCTGAAACAGTTTACCGAAAATGCCTCGCATGAAATGCAAACCCCGCTTGCCGTGATCCGTTCAAAACTCGAAACAATTTTAAATGAACACGGGTTAACAGAAAAACAAACAGAGCTAATCCATGCTGCATTTTCGTCAACCAACCACCTGGCCCGTTTGAATAAAAGCCTCATTCTGCTTGCCAAACTCGACAACAACCAATTTGCCGGCACAGTTGAAATCAGTATCAATAAATTGATAAAAGAAAAAATAAACGACTGGCTTGAATTGATGGAACTGAAAAAGATTGAGCTGCACAAGGATTTCAACAACGACATTTTATCCAAAATGAATCCAGAGTTGGCTGAAATATTAGTTTCGAACCTTTTATCTAATGCAATCAACCACAATGTAAAAAATGGTTTGTTAAATATTGAAACCGATAAAAACCAACTTAATATTTCAAACACTGGAGAAAAAGAATTGTTAAATCCCAAAGATATTTTTAACCGGTTTTACAAGGAAAATCAAACATCAAATTCGGTTGGCCTTGGACTGGCAATTGTAAAAAAGATATGCGATAATTATTCCATTTCAGTTGATTACTCTTTCAGAAATAACCTGCACTGTTTTAGCCTTGCTTTCCCACTTTAGATTTCCTTTAGATTTAGACTTTATGTTTGTTCCGATTTACTTCTGCCGAATTAAAATTGGAATTAATT
>JBBIPU010000087.1:0-10830 GCA_037442685.1 Draconibacterium sp.
AGGAAAAGCAAGAATCAGGGCAAGAGGCGGGATTGGTTTTTATTTCCCGTGGTAAAATACTTTCGTTTCAAAAGTATTTGCAGGTCTGAATTTTCTGCCGGTTTCAACCGGAAACATTAAGACTGATCATATATCTGATTTCCGTATATTTTTGCAGTTTCATCCGGAAATTCGATTTCTGTATTCTGTTTGTATCTGAATGTCAGTAAAGGAAATACAAATGAATTTTCCTTCTATTTTTCAATCCTGACCACAACCGACCTTTTAAATTCAGGAAGTTGAATGATTGGTTCCCTTTTTGCCTTTGTCCACGCATCTTTCCAGGGATCATAAACCGAAACCGATTTAACCGCTTTTTCAGAAACCAGGCTGGCGACATCGATTTTCAAACCGCTCAGCAACTCAGGAGGTACACCTTTTACAAATTCATTCTCCCAATCATTTTCTGCATCACGGCACCAGAGAAGAATTGATTTCTCCCCAACCAACCCGTAAATTCTGAGATGTGGCTGAAAAATCTTTACCGGGATAAACTTTTCCGTTACCGGGTCGATTCCTTTCATCGCTTCGTTAAACCGCTGAAAATGATACCACAGGTTATTTTTGTCGATGTAAACATCCCAGTGCCAGGCGTGCCCCGGACCGGCAGCCCCGCTGAAAAAAGGTGCAAAAAGCAAATCGTGAAGCAATACACCGTCCTTATCCGATTCATAAATTTCAATGGGTCCGGTGTGTTTTGGTTTAACGCCACCTACTTCGGCAAGCAGCATTGGTTTTACCACCTCGTATGAGCGCAATTCATCGATGGCATTTGAAGCCAGAACATCCATCGGACCTTTACAAATATCGAGCGATGCTCCCAGATCGAGGTAGCGGTGAATCTGTGCCACATCGTTTGCCGGTAACCGGTTAATATACCTGTATTCCTTTCGGGCCCGCTCGTTATCGAAACTTCCGAGGCTCTGTAACACCATGTTTTTCGGGAACATCGCGTGTACTTTCGGGAGCATGAATTCATTCCAGTCATCTATTTCTTTGCACTCAACTGCATTCATTTCATTCCAGAGTTCCCAGCCGAAAACAGCAGGACTGTCGCCAAAAATATTCCTCAGCTTTTCAAGCCTGTTCAGGTAAGCCTGTCTGCCCTTCTCAGTGTCAATGTAATCATCCATATTCTCAAACGGACCTCCGTTCCCCTTAAAATACTGGGTCTTCGAAAAGAATGTGTTTTCATCCGAAATCTTCCTGAAACTTTCAATACACAGTTTTACTTTAATGTTGTATTTAACCGCCATCTCGAGAATCCGTTTCAGGTTTCCGGCATTGACCTCATTCACCTTACCATATTCTGTCTCGATTTCGTGACCCGGAAAATTCAGCCAGATACGCGCAAAATTTCCCCCGTTTTCCGAAAGTTTCCTGAAATACGATTCGAGCATGTCCATATCTTTTGCCCAGCACAGATTTGCACCAACCGGAATGTAAGTTTCGCCGTTGGTCAGCTCAAAATAATACGGATTGTCAGAACTCACCTTTACATAGGAATTCTGAAAAGACGAATTGCTTTTTGCCGCTTGCCCACACGCAAACAGTTGAATGATCAAAAACGGAAATACAAGAAAAAGTGGTTTCATATCGTGTTTATTTTAATTATTTCTTTACCAGTTTATCCGAAAAAGTGAAATCACCTGTTTTCAGCCGTAAAATATAAGTTCCTTCGGGAATTTGCTGAAGTTGAAGTTTCTGGTGGTTTTTACCGTTAAATGAGACTTTTATAGATTCGGTTTTGATCGGTTGTCCCTGAAGATTAAACAGACTGAGCTCTGCCTGCTGCCCCTGAACTGCATCAAAAAACACAGTGATTTCCTGTGATGCAGGGTTGGGATAAATCTGAAAATCGTCAGAATCATTATTTAAAAGACTTGTTCCCGAGGCAATTTCATGTTCAAATGCTCCGATATCGAATCCGGTTCCCTGAGGGCGTGATATTCCGTCGAAATCGATTACCGGCGCGACTGACCCTGATAATGAATCAATTCCTTTGTCAATTGCCGGACTTCCGGCCAGAAGATGAAAATCGTAGTTTGCAGCATCAACAAAACCGGGATCGCCTTTAACAACATGACTGCCGGTTAAAGCCGTGGCATTTCCCCCCGAATGAAGATTGTAATCGTAAACGATGCTTTTTCCGTTATTATAATTTGAGTTGATCTTCTTATTTGCAGGAGCAACCAGAATATTATTGAAAATCCGGATATCATCCGAAGCATTCGGAAAAATCTGTCCGTCGTTTATTTCGGCCGATTGGGCATTTAAGTACGCTGTGTTATTGATAATATCGACATGTTTACTTTTAAAAGTATGAATGCCTGAACCGCCGTTTTTATAACAAATGTTGTTTTCAATCAATGTCCTTCCTTTATACGAACCGAGTGTTGAACCTCCCTGCGAATTTTCAGAATCGTCGATAATGATCCCGTTTCCATCGCTAAAACCGCAGTTAAATGAGGGACCGGGCACGTATTGCCGGTTTCCGTAACATATATTTTCGCTGACGATGTTTTTCACGCCGGTTTCATTGTCGGAGTTCCAGTTCTGATAAAGCGAAATACCGCTCGACGCCCACACCGTGTACCAGGAACAATTGCAGATAATATTGTTTTCAACTGTGATGTAATCCGACTGGATGAAACTGATTCCTGCACCCCCGCAATCGTAAACGGTGCAGTTTTTTATTCTGAAATGATGAAAACGGTTACCGTTCCTGCCATCAACGGAAATGCCATTTCCATTAAAACGGGCATCATAAGAACCACCCGGATTGGCGCAGCTTTGCGGCTGATTGAGCGCTTGCTCCAAAGTGACATTTGAATTGTTTCCCTTAACAGATAAACCATTTACTTCGATGTACGATCCCTGGATACTGAATCCGCGCCAGCAATCGAACGAAATCAGCGGTTTGTGTCCCGGATAATTCATCCATACAATCCATTTTTCGGGAGTACCTGAACTTGATTCGATTACCACATCAGAATTCCAGGAATTATCTTTCAGGTAAGTCCCGTTCATTACAAAAACAGTGTCACCGGCAACAGTTTTATCGGCTGCCTTTTGCAGCGTTTTCAAAGCTCTGTCAATGCTCAGTCCGGTGTTCGAATTATTGCCGGTAGCGGCATTTACATAGTAGTTTGTGGCAAAAAGTTTACCCGGTGTTAAAACCTGGAAAGTAAGAATAGCCAGAAAAAGCAGTATTGTATTGGTTTTTAAAGTAAAAATCATCGGATCATTCTTTTTGTTGTTTTGTTCATTTTTTATTGGTTCGTGATTTCAGTAAATATCTGAATTACAATATCAGAAAACCTTTTGCCCTGACTGTTTTACCATCGAATGTAAAATCTTTTTCCCCGAAATTGACCACCACTTTTTTTCCCGATGAAAACACTGATTCCTGAACCACATGATCATCAGTAATAAAACAGTGCGAAACCAGTTCATCATAACCAATCTGCTGCAACCACGGACAAATATTTTTGTAACTTTCAATAAAAGTAAGTTTGAATTTCTCCCATCGCGGTCGATCGAGACACCAGACCGGCGCAGTTCCGTAAAGAATATTGAACAGGTCTTTTTTCCACCATATTTCAGGCATGTTGTGACTGTTATCATCCCAGCGCCAGGTTGTTACGATATCGTCATGGTAAACCAGCTGATAAAGCGGAACCCTGATTTTTTCGTTAATGGCCCATTTCAGATAATAATCGTCGGCAACGTATTCGCCAACCATAATTGATGGCCGCGAAGGATTCCGCCAGTCGCCCATGTAATAAATTGAGCCTCTTTTTTCGCGGTTGGGCGACTGGTACAACATGTGATGAAGCGTTGTCATTCCATGTGCATAAGAAACATGGGCGATATCGTAATCGGCTCCCCACTCCACTCCTACAATCTGGTTGTATTTATCCTCAAAAAACCTGTTCATTTCAATAACGGCTTCCTTGTACTGAGTTCTTGTCAAGGGATTTTTTGTGCCATAATCTTCAAAAATCCCGCTGGCCTGGTATCCATCCAGAAAAAACGATTCGTGCGGATAAATCTTCATTTCACGGTCGGTTCTTAATTCAGGAATAAGAGGTAACACTGATTTTGGGTTAGTGTCGTAACCAAAACCGGAATAATGGTACTTTCCATCTTTTTCAACCAGAGCAACTTCGCGAAACAGTCCCGGGAACCGGAAACGATTCAGGTAAGTTCCTTTTGTATCCGAAGGGTCAATCGTACCGATTGTATCCTGTAAATGAGTATCCCGAAACAATTCGTAAACACCTGACAAATACCCCAGTTCTTTTATTTTGTTATCGTAACCAGGTTCAGGATAAGGCGGGTGATTGGGATTCCACAGAATAAATGCCTTTTCAATCCCCGATTCCTTCATTTCTTTTGCAAAACTTACCTCACGCGCATCGTCCCAAAGATAAATGTGCACTGCACCGATCAGTTTTTCAATTGCCGGAAACCGCTTCTGTTTCTCTTTTAAAGCAGGAGAAACAGAAAGTTGGGAAAGAACATATCCGCGATACTTTTTGCATTGTGCCACGTAACCGCCTTCATTAAAAAAATGATACGTTATCTTCCGGGTGTAGCCGAATAATCCTTTTTGCGAAATCCACAACGGTTCAAACGAAATCAGTCCGTTGTAACGTTTCACCCAAACTTCACTGTCATCTGGAGTATCGACAATTGCCATGTAACCGGTTTTAAAATCAGTGTCGGTAATCCCGATCCACGGCATCGACAAACCGCTCATGGAATACATTCTTTGCCGTCCAATTCCATATTCCGTATCATCGGCGCGCAGCAAAAAACCTTCGCCATCAGTAAAAACCAGGTAATGATTTTTATCGGGAGTTTTAAAGGCTGGCGGGAATGCTAACTTTTCGAAAGGTGTTTTGTTTTCAGCTTTTATCTCAACTTCAAGTGCAGAATAATCAGTTAGGGTATAAATCACTTCAAACGCATATTCTCCTGAAAGATTTACTTTGATTGTATTTCCATCCTGAACCGTTTTTTCAACCCTGAACCTGCCGTTTAATTCCAGTTGTTCCCAGGTTTTATTGCAACGTTTGTCAGTTACGGTTAAAAGTGCCGTCTGATCGTTGAACCGGATTTCTATGTTTTGGTCTGAAATTATCCGGATTTTTGAGTACCCGTTAAGAAAAGATACTAAAATCAAACAGTAAAAAAGCGTTATTTTTTTCATTAATCTCTGTATTAATTGATTGCACTGACTTCTAATAATTCGCCTCCATATTTTTCATCGATTGTGATTTCGAATCCGGTTGTTTTCAGCTCTTCACCTGATTTTGTGGCAACCGATTTTCCGTCCATCGTTTTAACCTGGTATGTTTTCCCCGGATTGAGATAATTTATTGAAACAAGACGTTTGGTTTCCAAAGCGCTGTGCCGGAAAACCGCGATTATTCCACCTTTTTTAGTTTCAGTGTTCAGTCGCTGAAAACCATCCCACATTCCTTCCTGCGGTTCGCCAAACCCCGGTAAATCCTGGCGAAAACTCATGATATCATATTTCGCCTGCATGTTTTGCAGCCAATCGGCATAACCGCGGTATTTTATCAGGTCTGAAGGTGAAAGTTGACGCGGGTCGCCCAGCATGATCGGCAATGCACCTGCCAGCGATTTGATGTGGTTTTCCCAACCAGTGTCGTCCATCCGTGGATTGCCAATTACCAGTGCTGTTGCCGAAATCGCCGGCGATCTCCACCAAGCCATATTCCTGATCCGAAGATCACCCAGTTCGTTTTCCCCCTGAAAGTTGGAGAGCCAGTTTCCTTCGGCATGTTTCAGCATAGCGTAATCAATGAGCTGCAACCCGCCCATCGCCTCAAATGTACAGTCGATAAACAGGTTCGGTTTTGCTGCATGCAATTCGTCAAACAGATCCCACATCCGTTCGTAATTTGTATATAACGATTCATTGTGATCTTTGTGACCGGGGTGATCTGTTGAATAACAACCCGATTTTTCATTATCGAAAACATAAGCGCTGGTGACCACGGCAAAATCGAGTTTCATGTATTCCAGACCGTAATCAAGCGTCAGTTTTAAAAGAATGTTTTTGATGTAATCCTTCCATCCGGTGGAATAACAGGCCGAACGGATTCCATTGTCGCGCTCGGTATGAATGTTTGTAAAATCACCCTTTTTATCGAGGATAAACCATTCGGGATGCTCATGATACACCTTGCTTTCGGGCGAAGCGCTGCCAACGCTTACCCAAAGACCTGGTTTCATACCCAACGATTTGATGTAATCGAATACCGGTTTCAGCCCGTTTGGAAATTTTTTGTAATCGATTCCCCAGTCACCGTAATTGTCCTGCCAACCGTCGTCGATGATGAATTCTTTCATTCCGGCGTCAGCAGCGGCTTTGGCGAGTTCTTTCACCAGTTTCTCGTTGATGTTTTTTCCAAACGGATGCCAGGTGTTGTAAACAAAAGTGGGCTTTTCACTAAGTGCAGAAAGCCTGATTCCCATGTGTTTCCGTACGAAATCGGGAACTGCAGTATTCAATATTTCTTCCACATCCCTTCGGTTATTGTACAACATCGTAAAAACCTGGGGCGTTTCAAACGATTCTCCAGGTTGAATCCATTTACGAAAAGGAAAGCGATCATTTTTGTGCGTGAGCCCGGCCGAAATTTCCGCCGCATCCCAGAATACAGAGGTTCGTTTGAGAACCCCTGAAGCTTCATTTCCAATCACAATTCCCATTTGCCTGTCGGGGTCGTGAACAATTACAAGTGCATCCTGCATGTTTCCGAGATAAGGCCCGATTGATTTTCTTCTGCCATAATCGCTGTAAATCCAGCTGAACGTGGTTGGAATGTAATTGGCCACTTGAAATTTTTCAACGTCCACGGATTCGAGTGCAAACGCTTCTTCTGAAAGGTTTCGCACCACCAGACTTTTCCTGATTACCGGAAGGTTTGGATACATCAAAAATTTTACCGTAAGCCCGACTTTTTTATCCGAACTGACAAGGTCAATTGCTGCACCATCTCCCTGAAACTGGTCGGAGAACTGTTTTACTTTCGTCAATTTCCACCCGCTCTTACCAGAATAAACAACTCCGCCTGCCTCGAACTGAAAATCGGTGTTTTCCGGTTGAAAATACTGAAATTCCCCTTCGGTAGGTTTATAATATTCCGTTAATAAATTACCGTTTTTCCCGGGAAGCTGAATTATTCGTTGTACAATCCCATTGTCGAGTGTCAATTCAGTGTTTGACCACTTTGCAAACAAATTTTCAGAATAAACGACATTCAGAAAATGAATCTGAATTAATAAAAACAGAAACATATTTTTCATGGTTCAACAGGTTTATTGGTTGCTTAAAATTGTTGCAAAATCTTCAATTATGCAAACTTATAACAACATTATTTTAATCAGTAGAAGTGTTTCTGAAAAGGAGAAGTAACTATCAGGAAGCCACTCAGAATCAGAATTAACGGGATTCAAGATTCCATTCTTTTTTCACAGGCATAAAAAAAACAGCTTATTCAAACTGTTCTTCTGTGTTGGTGACCCAGCTGGCCCCGATCGGTCGGGATGAACCCAAAACATCATTCTGATCCATTTCAAAAAAACAAAAACAGCCTGCAATGATGCAAGCTGCTATTTGGTGACCCAGCTGGGATTCGAACCCAGGACCCCATCCTTAAAAGGGATGTGCTCTACCTGCTGAGCTACTGAGTCATCCTTAAAACCCTTGTTTCTCAAAGGCGGGTGCAAAAGTAATATTTATTTCATTTTATACAAACCTAAACCTTTTTTTTTGAAAAAAACAGAAATTTAATGTTCCAATATTAATCACGGATTAAAAAAAGTAATTCAAAGAATTTCATATTTCGTTCAGCTATTCAATTTAATCATTAGATTTGGATTAAGCAATTCCTTATTTGTATGATGTTACTAATTACTAAACCGTCAATATTTTGCTGACCAATGAAGGATATATTGTATTAGCGGTAATCTTTTTTATGTTGATTGCTCTTTATAAGGAGGTTATGCGCTCCGGATTGATCCTGTTTTCTGCAACAGCAGTGCTCCTGGCTTTTGGAATTATCAATGATAAAGATGCACTGGCCGGTTTTGCCAATGAAGGGATGATTACGGTCGGAATTCTGTTTATTGTCAGTGAAGGTGTCCGACAATCGGGAATATTAAACAGGCTTGCCCAATCGTACCTTCCAAGGAAAAGAGGGAAAATGGTTTTTCTGCTGCCCAGGATCATGCTGCCGGTTTCATTTATTTCTGCATTTCTGAATAATACTCCAGTTGTTATCATTTTTGCGCCAATTATTAAAAACTGGGCAGAGAAACTAAACCTTTCATCGCAGAAGTTTCTGATTCCTTTATCGTATGCCACTATTCTGGGGGGTATGTGTACTCTTATCGGCACTTCCACAAATCTTGTCGTGCACGGTCTTATAATTGACAATGGATACCAGGGATTTAACATGTTTGAGCTGGGGAAAGTCGGCATTTTTGTGACGTTAGCAGGGACCTTGTATATTTCCATTACCGGCAACCTGTTATTGCCCGGAAAAAAAATTATTTTCAATGCAAAAAGCAGCACCGAATACAAAGATTATTCTTACGACATTATTATTCCTGAAGGCAGTAATCTGATTGGTCTCGAAGTAAAAAACGGAAGGTTAAAGGAATTGAGTAATCTTTTTATCAGAAGTATTGAAAGGGAAGGTAAAATCATTGAAACACAGAAAGGTGCCTTCAATCTGATGATAAACGACCAGTTACATGTTGAAGGAAAATCAGACCGGCTAAACTACATTCTTGCCAACGAAAATGTTAAACTTAACGGGATCGAACTGGTTAAAAATTTTCCAAAAAGTGAACTTAAGCAATACGAAGCTGTCATTTCACCCAGGTTTCCGGGAGTTGGGAAAACTCTTTCAGAATATAATATTTTTGAACATTACCAGGCAGTTGTGCTGGCTATCCATCGAAACGGGGAAAGAATTACCACGAATTTAGGCAACCTGGTTTTAAAAGAGGGCGATAATTTAATATTGCTGACTACCGAAAAATTCATCCAGTCCTGGGGCGATTCCAAAATTTTCTATCTCACTTCTTACATCCGCGATTACAGGACCACAGGTACTTTCCGGAAGAAATGGATGGCATTTATCATTTTGCTTATAATGGTAGGAGGTGCTACTATTGGTCAGTTTATCGAATCTCCCAAAGGTATTTCGTTTAATATGTTTTATTTCTCTGCCATTGCTGCCGTCCTGTTTGTATGGTTAAAAATCATGCCACACCAGAAATATACCAAAGCAATCAGCTGGGATGTTTTGATTACCATCGCCTTTTCGTTTGCATTGAGCAAAGCCCTTCAAAATTCAGGTGCTGCCGATGCAGTTGCTCACGCCACTATTAATTTTGGTAAAGGAATGGGCCCCATCGGAATTTTAGCTGCAATATATATTATTACAAATCTTTTTACCGAATTTATAACGAATAACGCCGCTGCAGCTATCGTTTTTCCAATCGCACTTTCTGCGGCAAATCAATTAGGTGTCGATCCGAAACCATTCTTTGTAGGAATAGCCGTCGCAGCTTCGGCAAGTTTTTCCACTCCGATTGGATACCAGACCAACCTGCTGGTTCAGTCAATCGGAAACTATAAATTCCGCGATTATCTTCGAATCGGACTTCCGCTCAATTTGTTGATTTTTATCATTTCAATCTTATTAATACCCCTTTTCTGGAGTTTCTGATTATTCTACTTCTATTCTTTAGGATTTTCTTTCACAAACAGGTATCGAATAAAAAATATATCTTTAACCGCTTTAAAAAATCAGCATTTCATTTTTAAAATAGTAACATGGAATACAGTTTATCCAATTTACGGGAGCTTGAATCTGAAGCGATTCACATCATCCGCGAGGTGGCTGCTGAGTTTGAAAATCCGGTAATGCTTTATTCGATCGGTAAAGATTCTTCGGTCATGGTACGTCTGGCTGAAAAAGCGTTTTACCCCGGGAAAGTACCATTTCCGCTGATGCACATCGATTCGAAATGGAAATTCCGTGAAATGATTGAATTCCGCGATAATTATGCTAAAGAAAAAGGCTGGGACCTGATCGTTCATTACAACAAAACGGGTTACGAAGCCGGAATCGGGCCTTTTACACACGGAAGTAAAGTGCACACCGATGTTATGAAAACCCAGGCCCTGCTCGAAGGTTTAAATAAATACAAGTTTGATGCTGCTTTTGGCGGCGCCCGCCGCGACGAGGAAAAATCGCGTGCCAAAGAACGAATCTTTTCTTTCCGCGACAAACAACACCAGTGGGACCCGAAAAACCAGCGCCCTGAACTCTGGAATATTTACAATGCAAGGGTTCATAAAGGCGAATCAATCCGCGTTTTCCCTATTTCGAACTGGACTGAACTCGATATCTGGCAATACATCCGGCTCGAAAATATCCCGATTGTTCCATTGTATTATGCAAAAGAACGCCCGGTGGTGAATGTTGATGGCAACCTGATTATGGTTGACGACGACCGGATGCCCAAAGAAATGGCAGCCAAAGCCGAAATGAAAAAGGTCCGGTTCCGCACACTGGGTTGTTATCCGCTTACAGGGGCAATTGAATCGAATGCGGAAACCATCGAGGAAATTGTAGAGGAAATGATGACTGTTACTGTTTCGGAACGAACAACCCGTGTCATCGACTTCGACCAGGAAGCCAGTATGGAACAAAAGAAACGGGAAGGGTATTT
>JBBIPU010000087.1:10930-18310 GCA_037442685.1 Draconibacterium sp.
ATGACAACAAACAACATTGATATAAAAGCTTTCCTCGACCAGGATCAGAAAAAAGACTTGCTGAGATTACTCACTGCCGGCTCAGTGGATGACGGAAAATCGACATTAATCGGCAGGTTAATGTTCGACAGTAAAATGATTTATGAAGATCAGCTCTCAGCGCTCGAAAAAGACAGTAAACGAATTGGCCACGCCGGCGATGAAATCGATTATGCTCTGCTGCTCGACGGGTTGAAAGCCGAACGGGAACAGGGAATCACCATTGATGTGGCGTATCGTTATTTTTCCACATCGAAACGTAAATTCATCATTGCCGACACGCCCGGTCACGAGCAGTACACCCGCAACATGGTTACCGGCGCTTCAACTGCAAATCTTGCAATTATTCTGATCGATGCCCGTTACGGCGTAATTACACAGACAAAACGACACACATTTATTGTTTCACTGCTCGGAATCAAACACGTGGTGGTGGCCATCAACAAAATGGACCTCGTTGATTTCAGCAAAGATGTTTTTGACAAAATCCGCAACGACTACGAATCATTTGTTACACAACTTGATATTCCGGATGTGACTTTTATTCCGATGTCGGCACTGAAAGGCGTTAATGTGGTGGAAAAATCGGATAAAATGCCATGGTACAAAGGCACTTCACTACTTGAATTTCTCGAAACCGTTCGAATTTCAAGTGACCGTAATTTTACCGATCTGCGTTACCCGGTACAGTTTGTTCTGCGGCCTGACATTGATTTCCGTGGTTTTTCGGCAACAGTGGCTTCCGGAATTATTTCGAAAGGAGATGAAATCCAGGTTCTTCCCTCGTTAAAAAAATCGAAAATCAAATCGATTGTTACCTACGATAAGGTTTTGGATTATGCTTTTCCACCTCAATCGGTAACAGTTACTCTTGAAGATGAAATTGATATTTCACGTGGCGACATGCTGGTGCACCCTGATAACCTGCCGCGGGTGGAACGGCATTTTGAGGCGATGCTCGTTTGGATGGACGAGATTCCGATGAACATTTCAACCCAATATTATATCAAACACACCAGCAACACCACCAAAGCACGTTTCGACCAGATTCGTTACAAGGTTGACATCAATTCGCTCGAGAAAATTGGCGTTGAAAAATTGCATCTTAATGAAATTGCCCGCGTGGTGATTACAACTGCAAAACCTTTATTTTTCGACCCTTACAAAAATAACCGTCAAACCGGGGCATTTATCCTCATTGACCCCATTACCCACAACACTTCGGCAGTTGGAATGATTATCGATAAACTCGACAGCAAAAGTCTGGCATCGCGAATTACCGACACCGATAAAGCTTTGATAGCTCAGGGTAAATCGCTGATTCAGCCCGAAGAATACCCACAGAAATACAACCAGAAAGGCGAAACTATCTGGATTTCAGGATTACATGGATCGGGGAAAAATGAACTTGCTTTCAGTGTTGAGCGGAAACTGTTTGAAAATGGCGCAATTGCCGTTTTAATTGACGGGAGTTCGGTGCGTTCGGGATTAAACCGCGAACTCGATTTCTCTCCTGCCGACCGTGCCGAAAACCTGCGCCGTGTTGCGCACATTTGCAAACTACTGAACGACCAGGGAATTATTACTGTCTGCTCGTTCATTTCGCGAAATGCTTCATTACGTGAACAAATATCTGAAATCATCGGACCTGAACGTTTTCACCTGTTTTACATGGATGCAACACTTGATTATTGCAAACAGAACAAGCCCGAATTGTACGAAATGATTGAGCAGGGAAAAACCAAATATTTACCTGGAATTGATTTGGAGTACGAGGTTCCGCGGAATGCAAAACTGGTTTTCAAACCCGAGGAGAACAGTCAGAATATCGATAAAGTACTTGATTATCTGGCAGCCAATAAGATTTTTCCACATCATTAATCGAATGTAAAAACAAAACAGCTGCTTCAAAAAAAGAAACAGCTGTTTTGTTAAAAAGGCAAACCTGTAAGCCGGGTTCTGTAATCCCGACTGAAACGTCGGGAATCTTTATCATTTATCTTGCCCCGACATCACTGCCGGAGTCCTGCAGCCTACCCCTCCTGACTTCCTTGTGCGAAGAGAAACAAGGCGGGCAACCTTGCTGTGCCGCAACAGCGGCATACAATCAGGATATACATGGCTTTGCAACCCGTGAGGCGTACGGCTGATGATGTTACCACCACCACCGGTGCGCTTTTACCGCACCTTTTCACCCGTTCTCCCGATAAATCGGGAGTGGTTATTTTCTGTTACACTACTGTCCCCTTTCAAAGACCTTCCCGCTAAGAAACACGGCGCCCTGCGTTGCCCGGACTTTCCTTCCCGATAAATCGGGACGATAAAGCGGTTTGCCGGTGCAAAGTTAGCAAAATTAGTTTCGGGTTCAAAGCCCGTCCGACCGAATGTGCAGATTCACTGTTTTTTGAAAGTTGAGTTCTGTTCAGATTTACCCGTTGAAATAGAATAAAATTGTTACTTATTTCTTAACTTCACATATATTTTCCTATGTTGATTAATTAAAATCCTTTAAATCATCCGATTATGTCAGTCAACAAAAAAGAAAAACAGGAATTGCTTGAAAAACTAAATGAACTTATCAGAAAACAATCACTTTTTCAGCAGGAAATCAATGAATTAAGACTTGAAATTGCAACTCTGCAAGTTAATGAAACAGAGGAATTAACAACAACCGATGAAGCATTTCGAATCAGATACACAGTTGAAGAAACACAACATCAGGAGATCAAAGAACCATTGGTTACTGAACGTAAAACAATTGTTCAGCAAATAAAAAAAGAAAGTTTTTGGGAGAAAAGTGGCATTAGCGCCGAAATAGAAAAATTCATAGGCGAAAACCTCATCAATAAGGTTGGAATTGCAGTTTTAATAATCGGCGTCGGCATTGGCGTAAAATATGCTATCGATAACGACCTGATATCGCCGTTGGTAAGGATTATTCTGGGATATCTGGTGGGATTCGGATTGGCAGGGTTTGCAATTCGGTTAAAAGACAAATACCTCAATTTCAGCGCTGTACTTTTTAGTGGTGCCATGGCCATACATTATTTTATAACTTATGCAGCAAACAGTTACTACAATTTGTTCCCGCAAACAGTTGCCATTTCAATCATGGTAATTATCACCATTCTTACTGTTGCCCTGGCATTACTTTACAAGCAACAGGTTATTGCGCATTTCGGACTGGTTGGCGCTTACATTGTTCCGTATTTGCTAAAAGAACCATTTCTGAATGTCACGATCCTGTTTATTTACATGGCAATTATCAATTCCGGAATACTGTTTATTTCTACCCAAAAGAAATGGAAACCGCTGAATTACGTTGCATTTATTGTAACCTGGACGATATTTATTTCATGGGTTGCTTCAAAAAATTACAATAATCAACTGACTACCTGCTTAACTTTCCTCGGATTGTTTTTTGTGATTTTTCACCTGGTCTTTCTGTCGTACAAATTGTTGCTTAAAGAAAAATTCAGAATTGATGATGTTTTCTTTCTGCTGATAAATTCCGGCCTTTTGTATTTTATTGGTTATTATGCTATTAACAGTCTGGAATCAGGCAAACCGTATTTAGGTTTATTTGCCTTGATAAATACTGTGATTTATGTAATTACATCCTGGTTAATTTACAAAACCAGATTAAACGAAAAAAACCTTTTTTATTGGACTGTAGGTTTGGTTATTACCTTTTTGACCATCACTTTTCAGGTACAGTTTGACAATTTCGTTACTGCTATTTTATGGTCGGTTGAAGCTGCATCTTTATTCTGGTATGGAAGAACCAGAAAAGTAATTGTTTATGAAAACATATCTTATGTTGTAATCCTTCTTACAACTTTTATTTCCGCATCAAACTGGACTGAAACTTCTTACAACCTTTATTCAGAAAATATTGAACAATTATTTACACCAGTTTTCAATATGGGATTTCTGGCATCCTTGTTCGTTATAATTTCCTTTAGTTTCATCTTTAATATTAACCGGAAATTTAAAAACGAAATCGCCGCCAACTCTACTTTAACCAGTATTTTTAATGTCACTCTCCCAATTGTTTTTCTGTCAGTGCTTTATTTTACATTTTTTATGGAAATTGCCCTGTACTGGAATAATATGCAGATAAATGCCTCATTTGCTTTAAATTCGGATGGAATTTGGGAGAAAAAATTCGGGAAACTGAATTTTGATTTAATGAAATTCAGTGACATTTGGCTCATTAACTATACTTTAATATTTGCCTCTTTGCTTTCGTTTGCGAATTTCAGATGGTTCAAAAGTAAAGATTTAAATTCCTTTGTTTTTGTATTTCACTTTATTGCGATTCTGATTTTTTTGGCAGGCGGATTAAACATGTTCGCAGGTCTGCGTGAAAGCTATTTAAATCCACCCCCGGAACTTAATTATCACATCACCGGTTACCATTTAATTATCAGGTACATTTCACTGGCATTTTTCGCTGTGTTGTTGTATTCAACGTACAAGTTTGTGATTGGTTTTTTCGACTCTGATATTTATCGGAAAATATTCGAAATTGCATTAAGCATAGCCGTTGTATGGATTAGCAGCAGCGAATTAATTAACTGGCTGAGTTTGTCGGGTTCAACAGAAATCTACAAACACTGGTTAAGTATTTTATGGGGTGTGTTTTCCTTAATGCTGGTTTCGTATGGCATTTGGAAAAGGAAAAAACATTTGCGCATATTTGCCATTATTCTTTTCTCGGGAACGCTTATTAAACTTTTCTTTTACGATCTGACCAATCTTGAAACAATACCCAAAACGATTGTTTTCGTGATTATTGGCATTTTGCTTCTGATAGTTTCGTACCTGTACAACAAATACACAAAAATGATTTTTGAAGAAAATTAAAATTAACATTAAATAAAAGGAGGGAACAAATCATGATCGAACATGTACACAATCACATTACATCGGAATTGCAGCAAAACACCAAAACCGATATAATTTTCATACTTGCTGCTATCGTTCTCAATCTGATTATCCTGGCTGTAAACTCAGGAATGGTGGAAAAATCACGGACAGATGAAACATACCTGATTGTTATGTTCTTATTTGTTGCATTGCTGTTGTTGCTTAATTTGGTAGTAATTATTGGCCTGATGAAAGGAAAACAAACACGTGCCAAATTACTCAATGGACTAATAAAAATGTATGAGGATCAAAACGTTGCTAAATATTACGACACAAGCCTGCTTGGAAACTACAACACCCGTTATAATTTATTTATGACGGTGGTAGTGCTTACAGGATTAATTTCCGTCGTTGTTCCGTTTATTATGAGATAAATCAATTTACAGTTAGAGGAATTTTCTCTCCCTTTCGTCTGAGGAGTCTCGCGAAGGCTTCACTTCCTCAAAATCACCATAGTGGCCCCATAGCCGTACTCCCTGAAAGATGCATCCTGGGTGTAATATTTTGCATATTTGGTTTTCAGCACTTTCAGCACTTCCTGTTTCAAAACGCCCTGTCCAACGCCGTGAATAAAAACTATCTTTTTTACCCCGGTTTGAACAGCCTGTTTCATTTCCGATTCCACTTTTTCCTTTTGAATTTCAAGAATTTCAGCATTGCTCAAACCTGCAGGATTATCAATGATTTCGTTGATATGCAGGTCAATCTCCACAATTTCAGGAGTTCGTTGGCGAACCGGTTTGGCTTCTTCCTGAATATCCATTTTTTCTTTCACCACCTTCTGAAAATCTTCCTCGGTGAGTTTATCCATTTCAGTGCTTTGAATGTTTTGCGAAATATGCAAAGTCATCGCATTCTGCCCGAAAAATTTGCTGAACTGAAAACTTGATTCCTTGTAAAATTTCAGTGGATTTACCTTAAACCGTTTAACAATGGGTGTTTGCCAGTCGTTTTCGTTTGAAAGAAAATACAAAAGCTGAAACCCAAATTCGGGCAGGTCGCTCAATAAATTCTGCCCAAAACTGCTTAACATCACTTTTGAATTCGGCTGCAAAGTGCCGCTTTTCATGGTATTTATTCCGGTTGGTTTGATATATACAAACCTAAACATCAAAGTAAAATTACTGTCGTTTACCAGAAACATGGTGACATCGCCTGCCAGCGGATTTCCGGCATCGGCAGGCACAAAACAAAAGTAGAATTGAGCAGCGTCTTTTCCTTTTACCCAGGTTCCGGCTGGTTCTGTAACGATAGGTTCAACCTTTTTTGCGGGTTGTACCGGCGGTTTTACTTCGGATTTTTCGTTTTTATTCATCCCAGGGGCATCCACATTCACCAGTTGCGAAACCGGGTACGGAATTTCAAAACCATCATAATTTTCAACATACACTCTGTCTTTTCCGGCAAAACCAGTTACCACACCACCACCCACATCGTTTAGGAATTTTACTTTATCGCCTATCTTAATCATGTTTTCTGAATTTTGGGCAAAAGTACAATTTTAAACCGAAGGAAATTTGCGTTATTTTTACTGCCCCCTTCAAATTCCCCCGCAGGGGGAAAGATAAGAATTGAAAAAATTATGAAATTGGATACTACGCTTAAAAATTCTGCAAAAGATGAATCTTCTTTTCTCCCCTCTCTCGGAGGGGTCGGGGGAGGCTCTATAAAAATCAGCGATTTCAGTTACGAATTGCCCGATTCGAAAATTGCAAAATACCCGCTTGCCAACCGCGACGAATCAAAATTACTGGTTTTTAAAGACGGCAAAATAACAGAATCGGTTTTTAAAAACAGTCCGGCATTTTTGCCCGAAAAAGCGCAACTTGTCTTTAACAATACGCGCGTGATTCATGCCCGGCTATTTTTCAGAAAAGAAACAGGGTCGAAAATCGAGATTTTTTGTCTTGAGCCGGTTGAGCCTGCCGATTACCAGATTGCATTTCAGCAAACGAAACAAACAACCTGGAAATGCATGGTGGGCAACCTGAAAAAATGGAAAGGTGAAATACTGCGACAAACAGTGGAAGTATCGGGCAAAACAGTGGTTTTAAGTGCCGAGAAAGTTGAACAAAACGGAAACACAGTGGCGGTCAGGTTTTTCTGGGACCAATCCTTTTCGTTTGCCGAAATTATCGAACACACAGGTATTTTACCCATTCCACCCTACCTGAACCGCGAAACCGAGGAAACCGACGAAGAAACCTACCAGACGGTTTATGCCAAAATCGACGGGTCGGTGGCAGCGCCCACTGCCGGGCTCCATTTTACCGAATCGGTTTTTAATGAACTAAAAACAAAGGAAATCAGTACCCACGAAATCACGCTGCACGTGGGAGCCGGAACTTTTCAGCCGGTAAAATCTGAAACGCTTTCGGGGCATACCATGCACCGCGAAATGGTGATTAT
>JBBIPU010000088.1:0-17900 GCA_037442685.1 Draconibacterium sp.
AAAACTGTTCAGAATAGGATTTTATGAATAATAAGTTTCAGGAATACAAGCAGTTAGATCTTTCGCAAATCAATAAAGAGGTATTGAATCGATGGCAGGAAGACGATACTTTTCACAAAAGTATTTCCACGCGCGAAGGTCATAAAACCTTTGTATTTTACGAAGGCCCGCCTTCGGCAAACGGAATTCCGGGAATTCATCATGTGATGGCCCGTGCTATAAAAGACATTTTCTGTCGTTACAAAACCATGAAAGGGTACCGCGTGCATCGCAAAGCCGGTTGGGATACCCACGGTTTGCCGGTTGAGCTTAGTGTTGAAAAAATGCTTGGAATAACCAAAGACGATATCGGGAAGAAGATTTCAGTAGTGGATTATAATAATGCCTGTCGCACAGAGGTAATGAAATATACCCGCGAATGGGAAGAACTCACCCGTATTATGGGGTACTGGGTAAATATGGACGATCCGTATGTTACTTACGACAATCATTACATCGAAACTGTGTGGTGGTTGCTGAAACAAATTTATTCAAAAGGATTACTTTACAAAGGATATACAATTCAGCCATATTCGCCTGCTGCCGGAACAGGATTGAGCTCGCACGAACTGAATCAGCCTGGCTGTTACCGCGATGTAAAAGATACTACCGCAGTAGCACAATTTAAAGCCATCAGAAATGAAAGGTCAGAATTTCTTTATGAGAATGTGGAAACTGATCTGTATTTTCTCGCTTGGACAACCACTCCCTGGACACTGCCATCAAATACAGCGCTTTGCGTCGGTCCGGCAATCAGGTATGTAAAGGTTAAAACTTTCAATCCTTATTCAGGTTTGCCTGTAACTGTAATTCTCGCAAAAGATCTTTTTCCGGTGTATTTCAATCCCAAAAATGAGAACCTGGAATTTGAACAATATCAACCCGGTGACAAGAACATTCCTTTTAAAGTTCTGGGTGAATATTCCGGAACTGAACTTACCGGGGTTCAATATGAACAACTGATTGAGTGGGTTAAACCAAAAGGAAAAGCGTTTGAGGTAATCACAGGTGACTTTGTAACCATTGAAGATGGTACCGGAATCGTTCATATTGCACCTACATTTGGTGCCGACGACGACCGGGTGGCAAAGCAAAATGGAATTTCGCCTTTGATTGTGGTCGATTCGGATGGAAAAACACAGGCGCTGGTGGATAAAAAGGGAAGATTTTTTCCGACTGTAAACCTTGACCCGAATTTTGTTGAACAGTATGTGAATACCGCAAAATATCATGAATTTGCCGGCCGTTCGGTAAAAAATGAATATGACGACAAACCGGAGGAGGATGCTTCGACTGTGGATGTTGACATTGCAGTTATGTTGAAGCAGGATAACAAGGCCTTTAAAATTGAAAAACAAATTCACAGTTATCCACACTGCTGGCGCACCGACAAGCCGATTTTATATTATCCGCTCGATTCGTGGTTTATTAAAACCACGGCAGTTAAGGATAAAATGGTGGAATTGAATAATACCATCAACTGGAAACCCCAGTCGACCGGTACTGGCAGGTTTGGCAACTGGCTCGAAAACCTTGTTGACTGGAACCTCAGCCGCTCGCGTTACTGGGGCACACCGCTGCCGATCTGGAGAACTGAAGATGGCGCTGAAGAAATCTGTATCGGTTCGGTTGAAGAACTGCTGAATGAAATTGAAAAATCGATTGAAGCAGGTTTTATGGCCGAAAATCCTTACAAGGACTTTGTTGTCGGAGATAATTCAAAAGATAATTACAAAAAAATCGATTTGCATAAACCCTTTGTTGATGATATAATTCTCGTTTCCCGCAAAGGTAAAAAGATGTTCCGTGAACCCGATCTGATCGATGTCTGGTTCGATTCGGGTGCAATGCCTTACGCACAAAGACATTATCCATTCGAATGGAAAGAAAATTTTAAAGATGTATTTCCGGCAGATTTTATTGCTGAAGGAGTGGACCAGACCCGTGGTTGGTTCTTTACGCTTCATGCAATTGCTGCAATGATGGATGAATCGGTGGCTTTCAAAAATATTATTTCGAACGGACTGGTACTCGACAAGAACGGGAATAAAATGTCGAAACGTTTGGGAAATGCAGTTGATCCGTTTATTACAATCGAAGAGTATGGCTCCGATCCGCTGCGCTGGTACATGATTACAAACGCCCAGCCCTGGGACAACCTTAAATTCGATATTGCCGGGGTGGAAGAGGTAAAACGCAAATTCTTTGGAACGCTTTACAATACTTACAACTTTTTTGCTTTGTATGCGAATGTCGATGGTTTCAGGTTTGCCGAAAACGAAGTACCGATTGAACGGCGACCGGAACTTGACCGCTGGATTATTTCGTTGCTGAATTCTCTGGTAAAAGAAGTATCGTGGTGTTATGAAAACTATGAACCAACCCGCGCCGGACGCGCCATTTCTGAGTTTGTTTCCGAAAACCTGAGTAACTGGTTTGTGCGTTTGAGCCGGAAAAGATACTGGGGAGGGGAATTTACCTGGGACAAAATTTCGGCTTACCAGACCTTGTACACCTGTCTTCAAACCGTTGCAAAACTAATGGCGCCCATAGCACCATTTTATTCCGATTTGTTGTACACGGATTTAAACAAGGTAACAGAAAAAGAAATTGATCAAAGTGTGCACCTCGCCGATTTTCCTTCGTATAACGAAAAACTGATCGATAAAGACCTGGAAGAAAAGATGGATCTTGCCCAGCGGGCATCGTCCATGATTCTGGCACTGCGTCGCAAGGAAAAACTGAAAGTACGGCAACCTTTGGCCAAAATTATAGTTCCGGTTCTTAATCAAAAGTTTAAACAACAGTTTGAGGCCATAAAAAATATTGTTCTGACAGAAGTAAACGTTAAAGAAGTTGAATTTCTGACCGATGCTTCGGGAATTATTAAAAAGAAAATTAAACCTGACTTTAAAACATTAGGACCGAAGTTTGGAAAATTGATGAAGCAGATTTCTGAAGCAATCAACAAATTCGGGCAATCGGAAATTGCTGAGTTGGAGAAAAAAGGTGAATTTGAAATCGAAGCCGGGACCGATAAAGTGAAATTAACTTTGGAAGATGTTGAAATTCATACCGAAGATATTCCGGGCTGGACGGTTGCATCGGAAGGAGAACTGACAGTTGCTTTGGATATCAATGTTACCGAAGAACTCAGGGAAGAAGGTTTTGCCCGCGAATTCATCAATAAAATTCAGAACCTGAGGAAAGACAGCAACTTTGAGGTGACAGACAGAATTGAAATAACTATTGAACAAGGCGACGAATTTAATAAGGCAATTTTAGATTATAAAGATTATATTTGCGCCCAAACTTTGGCGAACCGGCTTGAATTGGTTGATAGACTGAACGATTCGGATGCGAAGGAAGTTGAAATAGACAAAGATTTGAATGCCAGGATATTGGTGAAAAGAGTGAAAAATTAAAATAGCTGACCGGAGTTAAAGATTAAAATTTATTAACTTAGGTCGTTTTAAAAATGTGTAATATTTTAAAACCCTTTCATTATGGGAGAAAAGAACAGATATTCGGACGAGGAACTAAATGAATTCAAAGAATTGATTTTAGAGAAACTCAGAATTGCGCAGAGTGATTATGAGATGTATAAAACATCACTTACTCAAAGTGACGGAAATGATACACAGGATACATCTCCCACTTTTAAAGTTTTGGAAGAAGGTGCTGCCACGCTTTCGAAAGAGGAATCGGGGAAACTGGCTCAAAGGCAGCTTAAATTTATTCAGCATTTACAGGCTGCTTTGGTGCGGATCGAAAATAAAACTTACGGAATTTGTCGCGAAACCGGGAAATTAATAAGCAAGGAAAGACTTCGCGCAGTGCCGCATGCAACACTTTCGATGGATGCCAAAGTAAACCAGAAGTAATTCAAAAAAATTCCTGAAATGCTCTTCGGATGATTTGTTGAAACAATATTTCGGGGAGCATTTTTATTTTAATCAGGCAGTTATGTCGCGCACCGTAAAATCGCTGATAATCATATTTTTGATACTGATTGCAGATCAGGTTCTGAAAATTTATATTAAAACCACAATGTCGATCGGAGACGAGATTGTGGTTTTTAAGAATTGGTTTATTCTTCATTTTGTTGAGAATAACGGAATGGCATTCGGATTTGAATTTGCAGGCGAATACGGCAAAATGTTTTTAAGCATTTTCCGGATAATTGCGGTTGTTGCCATTGGCTGGTATCTCTTTAAACTTGCAAAGAGAAAGGATATTCCATTTGGTTTTATTTTCAGTATTTCCCTCATTTTGGCAGGTGCGATTGGAAATATCATCGACAGTCTTTTTTACGGGATGATTTTTGAAGAAAGTTACGGCCACGTTTCCTCCATTTTTCCCGAAGGCGGTGGTTATGCTGGTTTTCTTCACGGCAAGGTGGTCGATATGTTTTATTTCCCTCTGATTCAGGGGCATTATCCGCAATGGGTACCATTAGTCGGCGGGAATGAATTCATTTTTTTCAGGCCGGTTTTTAATATTGCCGATTCGTCAATAACTGTCGGTATTTTCTCGGTTTTGATATTCTACCGTAGATTTTTTAATAAAACCGAAACAGAAACGTCAGGTGAGGTTACTGAAAATAACACTGAATCCGCTTAATTTCAAATCCATTGTTAACTGTGAATAACGATTTTGTAATATTCAACACATTGTCGCGGACAAAAGAGGTCTTTAAACCTCTGGTGGAAGGGAAAGTGGGACTATATGTTTGCGGCCCTACTGTTTACAGCGATTCTCATCTTGGACATGCGCGTCCGAATATCACATTCGATTTACTTTACAGATACCTGATGTATTTGGG
Source organism: Draconibacterium sp. (assembly GCA_037442685.1). Classification (GTDB taxonomy): domain Bacteria; phylum Bacteroidota; class Bacteroidia; order Bacteroidales; family Prolixibacteraceae; genus Draconibacterium. The sequence continues at coordinate 4,865 of JBBIPU010000088.1, forward strand.
ATACAAAGTACGTTACGTGAGAAATATTACGGATGTTGGTCATCTGGAAGATGAAGTTGAAGAAACCGGCGAAGATAAAATATCGAAAAAGGCAAGGCTCGAACAGGTGGAACCAATGGAAGTGGTTCAAAAATACATGAACTCCTTTCATCAAAACATGGAACAATTAAACGTGCTGCCACCAAGCATCGAGCCGCGTGCGTCAGGCCATATCATCGAGCAACAACTGATGATTGAATCGATTTTAAAAAATGGATATGGCTATGAATCAAATGGTTCTGTTTATTTCGATGTTGAGAAATTTAACCAGAAATTCGACTATGGAAAACTTTCAGGAAGAAACCTTGAAGATATAATAGCAAATACCCGTCAGTTGGATGGGCAGGTTGAAAAGAAAAATTCATTTGATTTTGCCTTGTGGAAAAAAGCTGCGCCAGAGCATATCATGCGGTGGCCATCGAAATGGAGCGACGGTTTTCCTGGCTGGCATCTCGAATGCTCGGCGATGAGTACAAAGTATTTAGGCGAACAATTCGATATTCACGGTGGAGGAATGGATCTGACTTTCCCTCACCACGAATGCGAAATTGCCCAGTCAACTGCAAGTCTTGGACATGAAACGGTTCGTTACTGGATGCACAACAACATGATCACCATCGACGGCCAGAAAATGGCGCGTTCGCTTGGGAATTTCATCACTTTGCAGGAGTTGTTCACGGGCAATCATCCGATTCTGAAACAGGCATATTCCCCGATGACTATCCGTTTTTTTATTTTACAGGCTCATTACCGAAGTACCATCGATTTCTCAAACGAAGCGCTTCAGGCATCGGAAAAAGGCTTGGAAAGACTGATGAATGCAGTGAAAACATTGGAAGATCTGCATGTTTCAGAAAAATCATCTGTGGATGTTGCATCATTTAAAGAAAAGTGTTTTGATGCCTTAAACGATGATCTGAACAGCCCGGTTGCCATTGCACATTTATTCGATGGAGTGAGAATGATAAATTCAATCAAAGCAGGAACAGAAAAAATCTCTGAATCCGATTTAAAGGTTTTGAAATCATTTTTTCATACTGTGGTTTTTGATATTTTGGGTTTGAAACCTGAAAGTGCAACAGATTCAGGTGAAAGCGAGATTTTGAAAGGTGCCGTTGAATTGCTTATCAAACTGAGAAACGATGCCAAAGCAAATAAAGACTGGGCTACCTCAGATAAAATACGCAATGAATTAAACGCCATCGGAATCGAAATGAAAGATACGAAAGACGGGGTGGAGTGGAAAAAAGCCTCTCCCCGGCCCTCTCCAAAGGAGAGGGAGTAGGAAATAAAACATTAATAGATAAAATAATAATTAAATTTTGGTTCCTAACTTTCCCCCTTCGGGGGAGTTGGAGGGGGCTTATTTAGGGGGCTTCATTATGTTTTCAGGAATTGTAGAAGGATTTGGCACCGTTGTGGCCATCGAAAAAGAACAGGAAAATGTTCATCTTACATTGGCATGCAGTTTTGCAGACGAATTAAAAGTCGATCAGAGCCTTTCGCACAATGGTGTTTGTTTAACCGTGGTAAAGGTTGATAAAGCAGCAAAAACATACAAAGTAACTGCAATAAAGGAAACTCTTCTCAAGTCGAATCTTGGTTTGCTGGAAGTGGGATCAAAAGTAAACCTCGAGCGCAGTATGATGATGAATGGCCGGCTTGACGGGCACATTGTACAGGGGCACGTCGATCAGACGGCCGTTTGTGCAAAAGTGGAAGAAGCCGATGGAAGCTGGTATTACACATTCGAATATCCATTTAATCTGGATAAAGCAAAACAAGGATACATGACGGTTGAAAAGGGGTCGGTTTGCGTGAACGGTGTAAGTCTCACTGTTGTCAACTCAAAAGACAATTCATTTCAGGTTGCAATTATCCCATTTACTTACGAAGTGACCAATTTCCATACTTTTAAAGTTGGCTCGGTTGTAAATATCGAATTCGATATTATCGGGAAATATTTGAGCAAGCTGAATTCGTATAATTCGTAATTAAAATTTTCAGCAAACGTTGTATTCCCTTCCACGGTTTTTATGTAATTTACCTGATCTGTTTTATTAGTTTTAATTTTGTAATTTTACAAAAAGCGGAAAAAAATGATTGATTATAAACAGATAATTACATTAGAACCAGGAAAACGTGGAGGAAAACCATGTATCAGGGGAATGCGGATTACTGTGAGTGATATACTCGGGTGGTTAGCCTCAGGTATGACAATTCAGGAAATTTTGTCTGATTTTGATGAACTTGTTGAAGAAGATATTTATGCTGCATTGAGTTACGCAGCCGACAGAGAGAATAAGTTTTATCAGGTTGCTGTATGAAACTTTTATTTGATCAAAATATATATCAAAGAATTCTTAAAGTTTTACCTGAAATTTATAGTGGTTCCACCCATGTAAAAATGGAAGGACTAATTAATTCACCTGACAGTTATATTTGGGAATTTGCAAAAAAGAATGGTTTTATTATTGTCACACAGGATTCTGATTTTAATGAATTAAACTCCCTGCTCGGATTTCCTCCAAAAATCATTTGGATACGGACAGGAAATCTTAAAACTCAGGTTATTATAAATATATTAATTGATAACTATTTGGATATTATGAAGTTTAATGAAGATAACAACTTCGGTGTCTATGAAATTGTTAGAATTAATAAATGATTCTGAATAAAATGCCAATAATTATTAACTAACATTCTGAAATGAAACAAACAGCATTAATTACCGGGGCATCAAAAAGAATCGGCAAAGCAATTGCAGAACATCTTGCTGAAAAAGGGTGGAATGTTGCTGTTCATTTTAATACATCAGAAAAACCTGTGGAAGTTCTTGTAAACGAACTGGCAGTAAAATATCCAAATCAAAAATTTCAGATTTATAGAGCCAATTTAGCAGATATTAATGAAGTTACCGGACTGATAACGAAGGTTTTGAATGGTTTTGGCGAAATTCAGCTTTTAATAAATAATGCGTCCGTTTTCAACCCCGGATATATAAAATCAACATCAATCGAATTATTTGACTTGCAAATGAATGTAAACCTGAAAGCGCCGTTTTTCCTGATCCGTGACTTTGCAAACATCTGCAAAACAGGAAATATTATCAATTTTGTTGACACACGGATCACTACAAATAAATCGAATTTTGCGGCTTATTCGTTGTCAAAAAAAGCGCTTTGGGATTTAACTCAAATGGCGGCTCTGGAACTGGCGCCAGAAATCAGGGTGAATGCAATTGCTCCCGGGGTTACGTTAGCGCCTGAAGATAAGGATGAAAATTATCTGAACAACCTTTCAAAAAATATCCCGATGAAAAAACCGGGAGGGTTGGAGCCAATCATCAAAAGCATCGATTTTATATTAGAAAACAATCATTTAACCGGCCAGTTGTTATTCGCCGATGGTGGTGAAAATCTTGGTCAGAATGCATAAAAAGTTATGGCAAGAATACGAGTTAAAAATTTGTTGATCAGGACTTTTATCGGATTTAATCCTGACGAATTGGTAAACAAACAGGATGTAATTATTAATCTCGAGATTGAAACAGAAATTCCGGAACATGCTCTGGAATCTGATGAACCTCTTGATATTCTGGATTATAAAACGATAACCAAAAAAGTGATTTCATTTGTGCAGGATGGGAGGTTTAAACTGCTTGAGGTGCTGACAAAATCTATTCTTGATTTAATTATGGCCGACGAAAAAGTGAAATGGGCAAGGGTGGAGGTTGATAAACCGCATGCCCTGCGGTTTGCAGAGTCGGTTTCAATGGAAATGGAGGCATCGCGATGAACACCTGCATTATTGGTATCGGTTCAAATATTGATGCAGATTCCAATATTCCGAAAATGCTGGAAGTACTTAAAAATCAAGTCGATTTGGTTAAAATTTCTGCTTTAATAAGAACCAAACCGCTTGGCGTTACTGATCAGCCTGATTTTACGAATGGAGCTGTAAAAATTAGAACTGATTTGGATCAGCCGGAACTTATTTCATTGTTAAAAGAAATTGAAGATCAGTTAGGTCGCGACAGAACAGTTCCTAAATTTGGCCCGCGTTGCATCGATCTTGATGTTGTTGTGTGGAATGGCGAGATTGTGGATGAAGATTACTACACTCGCGATTTTTTGCAAAAAAGCGTTGACGAAGTCTATTAAAAAAATCCTTTTTCGAAATGCTGGTTAAACTGCTGGAAATTCATCGGATAGGGTTCTCCGAAACTGGCTTCATATTTTTTTGTGAATGAGGTGAAATTGAATTTTGCCAGATTGATATTGTTTGATTTTTGTAACGACCAGACCTGTAAAAAAATAGCCTCTTCATTCAAATCATCATAATCAAGAATTCGCTGGGCTATTTTTTCTATTTCGGTCAAATTCAATTCCTTTTGGTAAATCGAAGCCAGATTCAGCAAATTATCGATTACCTGGTTTCCCGTAAAACCGCGGATTTCATCCAACCAGGGCCAGTGGATTCCTTTCAGGAAACGTCCCCTTTTCACGATTTCAAAAAACGAGATCAGTTGCTGTTTTGATAAACCTTCAGGAATCTGGCAAAGCTTGAATGCTTTCACATAATCGCAATAAAACGTATCCTTTATTTTTGCCTGCAAATATCCTCCGGTTGCAGCAAATTCAATTCCATCTATTTGTTGCAGAATCTTTCGCAGTTTATTCAGTGTGACGGAACGGTTATTTGACACTTTCCCGGCTGAAATGTCCGGCCACAAAGCATCATTGATGTCCCTGATGCTGGCTCCAATACCCGATTTTAATGTGTAAATCAAAACAAACAGAAAAAGCTCCTTCACTTTCGGAGTAAACAAATCTGTAATTTCATTTCCGGTGTTATCAATGGCTTTAAATTCGCCAAAAAGTTCAATCTTGTTTTTAATAATTTCAGCAGCTGGCTCAGGAATATTATCCTGTTTTTTTCTTTTCAGCGTTTTTCTGGTAAAGAATGTCAGAACTCCAGCTAAAAATGAAAAACTTAGTATTAATATCAATGTTTTTGATACTCCTGATAAACCATTTTCTTTCGATTCATTTTTTTCGATCTGAATCTTTTCATCAAGCGATAATCTGTTGATTTCATCATTTCCAAGCGGCCTGTCCCAGATGTAAAGATTGTCGATGTAACCTCGCAGACTGGCTCCCGATGAGAGAGCGCTTCCCAAATGAATATCTCCGGTGCCTGAGAAAGGCGGATGACCATCTGATCCGCCGATAAACTGCCCGTTCAGAAAAATGGATTGTTCACCTGTTTCAATAATGTACCTCCAGGCCAGATGATACCAAATATTTGGCTGCAAAGTTTTATCGGCGACAAAATCGTTAGCCCAAAGTCCGAAATAAGGATGACCTGACCGCAGGATCAAATGCAGTCCTTTCCTGTAACCCGATTCATAATTTCCCAGAATAGCATTGTCGCCAAACTCCAGTATTTCAGTAAATTTTACAAAGCAGCTCACTGTAAAACTGCTGTTTCTCAAACCATAATTTTCAGGTTTACCAAGATTGATGCTTGCATTTTCAGGCAGGCGCAATACACTTCCGCGTTCAATATCCTGGATAAAGGAAAAATTATTTCCTTCAAATGTCTGCGACGAATTGACTGAGTTTAAAACAATTCCTTCGAAACTGAAATTACCCGTCATATCCTCGCCTAATTTATAAGGTGAGGCAAAAACAGTGTAACTCTCCGGAATTATCATTTCGCCTGTAACCACAATCTGCTCCGGAGTCATTTTATATCCCGGAACAAAAGGTGTTAAAATCAATTCTTCGCCTCCTCTGTAAGGAAAACTGAATTTACCTCCGGTTACAAGAATATCCGGATTCTTCCAGTAAACTTTTTCGATATTCTTATCTGCAATTTTAACTATTCCTTTTATCCAGGTAAATGAATTTAACTGATCGACAACAAAATCGTAGTTAAAAATCTCATTACCTACAAATATGAAGTTTGGCTTTTTGCCATATTTTTTCCAGTTTTCAAGAAGAAAATTGATATAATCGGGCACAAGATTCCTTCTTGACTGATTTGAAGGAATTTTAGTGGGAAGCTGATCGAAATTATTAATAATGAACAGCTCCTGATTTATTTTTTCGGTATTGTGAGAAATAAAAACCGGGTTTGCAGTCAATCCGGCACTGATGGCAAATGCATAATTCTCCAGATGATGCAAAATTCTGCTTTCTTTTGAATAGTTCCCGTCGATAAAAAATATCACCCTGCGGTTGGCCTGGACCATATATTCAACGGTCGGCCAGGTTTCTCCCTGAGGAAGGTAAAAAATGTACGGTGCAATCGGCGATTCATTGATTACTGAATCTAAAAGCAGCACATCGTCATCGTACCTGATGAATACTGGAATTATTTTCGATTGGTTCTCCTTTAAAACTGCAACTGTTTTTTCAAGTACAGTGCTGAATTTCTCGGAAGAATTTTTCAGAAAGAGATTTTTGTTTTTGGCAGAAACTTCAATTTCAATGCCGGTGTCATCGTTTTCCTGAAGCAAATCCCATAATTCCTGATTGTTCAGATTTGAGGGATTGATTTTGGAAATTAGATATGATTTATCGGTAATATCAGTGGCACCTGCAAAGTATGAAAATAAAATAAGGAGATACGTAAATAAAAAAGATATATAATTAATTCTTTTGGCCACCATCCCGATTTTCAAATCTGACTTTTTAAAGCTCTTAATTTTGAATTATTTGATTTTCAAATGTATTAAAATAGATGATAATAAAAATAAAATTTCAATTTTTTTTATAATACTTAATGAGCACATTATCAATAAACTATATTTTGAATTAATTAAAAATTAAGAGGTAATTAACTGTGTATTGATGCTTCTGTTAAGTTTTCTGTAATTACAGTAATTTACTATTGTAATAAATATTATTAGGAATGTCTGAAAAATCAATAAAAAGAAAACACTATCTGATATTTATAGCAGGAGGTCTGAGTGCAATTCTTTTACTGTCTTTATCGAACAAAACAATCCAATATACTTCAACCGATGAATTTTGCAATTCATGCCATGTTCACCCACACGCAGATGCAACCTGGAAACTTTCGGGCCATCACAATACGCGGAGTGGTGTTTCTGTAAACTGCGTCGATTGTCATCTGCCACCCAAAGATCAGGGACTTCATTTTATTTCAAGAAAGGCATACCATGGATTGCATGATTTTTATGTTTATCTGACCAAAGATTCTTCTGAGATTGAGTGGGCGGATAAACGTTCAATGGATGCAGCGAAAAGGTTTGTTTATGAAGATGGCTGCAAAAAATGTCATTCAAATATGTTCCCATCCACATTAAATGTTTTGGGAGCAGAAGCTCACCTGAAATATTTACGAAATCCGGAAAACTCAACATGCTTACAGTGTCATCTGAATGTTGGGCATTACCGCGGTAAAACAGGATTGACCGGAATGGAAGAAATCGCTTCAGGTAAGAAGGAATTATTTACTGAACCAGCTAAAATTTCGGGTTTCAGCACCTTCGAGGAAAAAATACCGGGTACGGTGGTTTCATTCAAAATGGTTGCCATTCCAGGGGGGCAGTTTAAAATGGGAACCCCTGAAAATGAACCATTCAGACGCAGTGACGAGGGACCTGTGATCAATGTCGCAGTTGACAGTTTCTGGATTGGAGAAATAGAAGTTTCATGGAATGAATATCTTGCATTTTTCAATGCCACAAGTTCGCAGGGGCGCAAGGAATCGGTTGAAACCAATGAGGATGTTGATGGAATAAGTGGTGCAACTCCTCCCTGGGGTGCTCCTGATCAGGGTTGGGGAAAAGGAACACGTCCGGCGATTACAATGAGTCATCATGCTGCGGTAACTTATTGCAGGTGGCTCAGCAGTGTAACCGGGAAAAAATACAGGCTTCCGACCGAGGCAGAATGGGAATATGCTGCCCGTGGAGGAACAGAAACTCCTTACTTTTTTCAGGGTACACCAAAAGATTATGAAGCAACTGGTTTCTGGCATAAACTGTTTGGAGTTGATACCACAGTGATCAATTCGTATGTGATTTACCAGGAAAACAGTCCGTTAAAAACACAGGAACCGTTTAAGGTTTGGGCTAATCCTTTTGGATTGAAAAATATGTTGGGTAATGTTTGGGAGTTTTGTCTCGATTATTACGATCCGGCAGTGTATTCAAAATATCCGAAAACAGTGGTGAAAAATCCAAGGGGCCCACGCGATGGATTGGAACATGTAATCAGGGGCGGTGCGTATAACAGCACGGCAAAAGATCTTCGCGCCGGTCGTCGTGATTTCACACGTACCAAAGATTGGCTGGTTACCGATCCGCAAATCCCGAAAAGTATCTGGTGGTATTCCGACAGTAAAAATGTGGGATTCAGGGTGGTTTGCGAATATCGTGCATCAGATTTCAAATGAAAAATAAAAAACTAAGATATCATGGATAAAAGTCAACTTTCGCGCAGGAATTTTTTGGGTAAGTCAGCACTGATTGGGGCTGCGGGGGTAATCGGAATGAATGCCCTGACCTCCTGCAGTACAAAAACAAAAACAGTTGATTATAATTTTCCGCCAATATTGGATAAGGCACCTGATGGTAAAAAACTGAAAGCAGGTTTGGTTGGTTGTGGTAATCGTGGCACTGGTGCAGCCCTTAATTTTCTGGCTGCAGGAAACGACCTGGAACTTGTGGCATTGGCTGACGTTTTTGAGGATAAAGTCTTGGATTGCAGGAATAAATTAAGTAAACAGCGGGTTGAAATTCCTGAAGCAAATTGTTTCTGGGGATTCGACAGTTACAAAAAATTACTGGATGTCGATCTTGACGTGGTTATTCTGGCCACACCGCCACATTTCCGCCCGGCATATTTTGATGCCTGTGTTCAGGCCAAGAAACATGTTTTTATGGAAAAACCGGTTTGTGTCGATCCGGTTGGTGCCCGCCAGATAATTGCAACAGCAAAAAAAGCTGAAAACATGGGACTGACAGTGATCACAGGAACTCAGCGCCGCCACCAGGAAGATTATATTGAAACTTACAAACAGGTTGCAGCAGGTGCAATTGGCGAAATCACATCGGCAAAGGCATGGTGGCTGCAAAGCCATGTCTGGTTCCGCACGCGCGAAGAAGGCTGGAGCGACATGGAATACATGATACGGAACTGGAACAATTTCTGCTGGTTGTGCGGGGATCATATTCTCGATACACACGTTCACAACATTGACATTATTAACTGGTTCATGGGTAAAAACCCGGTCGAAGCAGTTGGTTTTGGAGGACGGGCACGTCGGTTGACAGGCGACCAGTACGACTTTTTCAGCATTGATTTTAATTACGGAAACGGGGTGTATTCGCATAGCATGTCGAGGCAAATTGACGACTGCGCAAATACGCTTGGAGAACTGATTGTCGGAACTCAGGGTTACACCAACTGCAAGAATACAATTTACAACCTGGATGGAACTGAAAAGTGGAAGTTTGAATATCCAAAAAACAAAGATGGAAAATCAACTGAGGTAGTTGCCATTTCGCCATACATTCAGGAACACATCCACCTTGTTACGGCAATCCGCACAAATAAGCCTGTGGTTGAAGCAGAACGGACTGCAATATCCACATTGACAGCGATAATGGGAAGAACAGCTGCTTACACCGGACAACTGGTTACATGGGAAGAAATGATGAATTCGACAATGAGACTTGGTCCTGACAAATACGAAATGGGCCCTGTAAATATGGAGTTTCCGGTTCCTGTACCCGGTACTCAGCATAAAGCATAAAAAAGATTAAAATGATTTCTGTCGTCATTCCGCTTTTAAACGAAGGCAATCTGGTAACCCAGCTGGTTGAAGAGGTTTTTAAAAATCTCCGGTCAACCGGTGAAACCTTTGAAGTGGTGTGTATCGACGATGGAAGCACTGATTCGACCCTGCAGAAATTAATTGAATTCCGGAATATCCATGACCAGTTGAAAGTGATTTCGTTTTCACGCAATTTTGGTTTGCAGGCAGCTTTAACCGCCGGACTGGATTATGCAAAAGGTGATTATGTGGTTATGATGGACGGCGATTTTCAGGATCCTCCTGAACTGTTACCTGTTCTTTATAATAAAATAAAAGGTGGCAGGGCTGACATTGTTACTGCAGTCAGAGACCAGCGCAACGAGAAACTGTCGCGCAGGATTCTGACTGGTTTATTTCACAGAATTTTCAGCCAGATGAGCGAAGAACACCAGGTTGCAAATGCAGGTAACTTTTCTATTCTGAATAAAAAGGCGCACAAGGCGGTGTTGCAGTTTTCCGAAAAAAACAGATACATGCCCGGAATCAGGAATTTTGTGGGATTTAAACATGAGTTCATTGTTTTCGAGCGTCCCGGGAGATTAAAAGGCAAAGCCAAAATGAATTTCGGGAAACTGTTTTCGCTTGCTTCCGATGCAATTTATTCATTTTCAAAGTGGCCGATCAAAGCCTGTTTGTATTTCGGAATATTAGGAATTTTTGTTTTTCTGGGAGCAATAATTTATACACTGGTTTCCAAATTAATGGGTTTTGCACCAATCGGCTGGTCGTCGATGTTTATGGCAATCAGTTTTTTCGGATCGGTTCAACTGACATTCCTTGGACTAATCGGAGAATATATCTACCTGATTTTTAAGGAAGTGCAGAACAGGCCGGTGTACATTGTAAAGGAGATTTATGAATAGTAATTTCAACATAATCACTGCAGGAAATATTTTTATTGCCAGCCTTGTATTTGGCGCGATAATTCTTTTATTCCTGGCTCCAAAGGCAGCAGTGAATGTTGATGAACAATTACATTATCCTCACGCAAAACGAGTTGTAAACTGGTATTTTACCAAAGGAAAGGATAAATCGTGCCTCAAAACACCCGTAACAAATCTGAAATACTACGGGCAGTCAGTCGATAATCTTACTGCTTTGATCAATGGTTTTTTCAATATTAAAAATGAGTTTCTGACACGTCATTTTACGGGTGCATTTTTCTTCTGGTTGTTGCTTATTTTTGCCGGATTAATTGGTTATCAGGCCACTGGCTCGTACTGGGTTTCGGCGATAACCGTAATTTCGTTGATGGCAATGCCCCGTTTGTTTGGCCAGGCTTTCGGCAATCTGAAAGACATTCCCTTTGCAACCGGATATCTTGCCTCGATTTATTTTATAATCAGTTTTATAAAGGAATTACCTCGGCCAAAATGGTGCACAACTATTTTACTGGGACTGGCAATTGCTTTTACAAATTCAGTCAGGATTGGCGGATTAATCTTGTTTGGCTACTTCGCGCTGGCACTGATTTCTTTTTTTATTCTGAAACCTTTTTTACTTAAACAAATATTTACAACTAAACTTGGTCTTGTAAGGTTAATGGGTCAAAGTCTGGCAATCCTGCTGATCGGATATTTTGCGGGATTGCTTTTTTGGCCCTTTGCCTTGCAGAACGTTTTTCTGAATCCTTTCGAAAGTCTGCGGGTGATGGAACATTACAAAGTAAGTATCAGGCAGATTTTCGAAGGCGAATGGCTCTGGAGTACGCAACTCCCCTGGTATTACCTGCCAAAATGGTTGATCATTTCAACGCCGGAGTTCATTTTTTATGGGTTCGGCCTGTTTCTGATATTGTTTTTCACTAAAATTTTAAAACAAGATAACAAACAACTCTTTTACGGGTTGTTTTTGCTTTTTACACTTCTTTTCCCGATTGTTTATGTAATTGCAATCGGTGCAAATTTGTACAGTGGAATCCGCCAGATGATTTTTATACTGCCTGTTTTGGCGATACTTTCATCGGCTGGAATATATTTTCTGGTTAAAGTTTTTCTGGTAAAAAGGTTAAAAGTTACTGCAGTCGTTTTTTATTTTTTATTAATGTTTTTGCCGGTTAAACAGCAGGCTGCAACCTTTCCGGCCGATTATATTTACTTCAACTCTGTATCAGGTGGAAATAAAAAAGCCTGGTCGAATTATGAATACGACTACTATTTTCATTCTGTTAAAAAATCGTCAGAATATCTGATTGAATTGGTGGGGAAAAATAAAATAACAGTGGCTTCGAATTGCAATCTTTCGAATTATTTTGAAAACAGCCCGAATATTAAATATCAGTATTCACGATATCTTGAAAGAAGTTCAGACGATTGGGATTACGGAATGTTTGGAGTGAACTATTTACCACCTGAACTTTTAAAATCAGGTAAATGGCAATCGTCGGAAACAATAAAAACATTTTATCACGAAGGGAATCCGGTTGTAGTATTGCTGAAACGAAAGGATAAAACCGATTTTCTGGGAATCAGAAATTCAGAAACCGGATATTTTGCTGAAGCTGATTCTTTGCTAAATAAAGCAGTTCAGTCCGATCGGGATAATATCTGGTTGTTTGTACAACTGGCAAAAAATGCCCTGAAAAAAAACGATTTTAAAAGTTTTAACACATATTTGCAAAACGGAAAAATGATTTATTCTGATTACGAACCATTTTATGTGCTTGAAGCTCAGTACTGGTTCACAAAAAAAGAATATCAGAAATCAAAAGAGGTTTTGGATCGGCTCCTGCAAATTAATCCATGTTATGCAGGTGCGGTTCCAATACTTAAAGCAGTAAACGAAAAATTAAAAACAGATTAGTAAAAAAATAAATGTAAAATTGAGAGAAATGAAGAAAATGAAAAAACTGATGGCATTTTTTGCCTCAATTATTTTAAGCATCCCGTTTGTTGCATCTGCCCAGAAGGATACTGCAACTTACATCGACAATCTGAATGTTCAGGATAGCTCGTACATGCAGCAAAATCTGCAGACAGGAGCCGAAACTGCGTCATCCGGAAATTCAACTGTGGTAATTATCATCGTTGTGGTTGTGATAATTGCAATTGCCGCTTTTATTATCTTGAGAAAGAAGAAAAAATAACCTCAGAAAAAATGATAAAAAAACCTGTCAGCAATGGCAGGTTTTTTTATTTGC
>JBBIPU010000089.1:0-4171 GCA_037442685.1 Draconibacterium sp.
GGCGTTTATCCGCTTTATATACAAAAAGCAGAGAAGAAGGGCCGTACAAAAGAAGAGGTGGACACCATTATTTGCTGGCTGACAGGATATGACCAAAACGCTTTGCAGCAACAAATCGATAAAAAAACTGATTTTGAAACGTTTTTTGCACAGGCGCCACAAATTAATACCAATGCTGCAAAAATCACCGGCGTAATCTGTGGCTACCGTGTGGAAGAAATCGGGGACACACTCATGCAAAAAATCCGGTACCTCGATAAACTGATTGACGAACTGGCAAAAGGAAAGTCGATGGACAAGATTTTAAGAAAGTAAAAGAAATTCTCCCATTCTACTTCATATTTGCAAAGGAACTAACTTTAAACTGATGTGTAATCCCCGTTTTTATGAAGTCTTCCTAATATCCTGCATTGCCGAACATAAAATAAGGCAACTCAGACTTTGAAAAAATCCGTCATTTTTAATGAAATAATTCTTTCCTGATTGTTATACAGTAAAACAGCATTTTGCGATGAAAACATTCACAACGTCAAGAGAGATTCCTGTTCATCCGGTTCGTATTTTTGAAGCTTTCAGTAATCCTGAACAACTTGCAAAATGGTGGGGACCTGCGGGTTTCACCAATAAATTCAACCTGTTTGAGTTTAAACCGGGAGGTAAATGGGTGTTTGTAATGCACGGACCTGATGGAGCCAGCTACCCAAACGAATCGGAATTTACTGAGATCATTCCTGACCATAAAATAGTTATCAGACACATTGTTCAACCTGTTTTTACTTTAACGGTGGCGATAACTGAAACCGCTAAAGGTTCAGTGGTTCAGTGGACTCAGGAATTCGACAGCGAGGAAGTAGCTAAAAAAATAACACATATTGTTATTCCTGCCAACGAGCAAAATCTTGACCGTCTTACGGCGTTAGTCTGCAATAATTAATCTAAAATTCAAGTAACTTTTAATTGATTTCACCATGAAATGGATTCTTTTTTCCTTAACAATTCTGGCTTTTGGTTGTCAACAACCTTCAAACAAGATACAAATTCTGCAATCCCGAATCGACAGTCTTGAAAACAAATTGAAAGAAACGTACAAACCGGGATTCGGAGAGTTTATGAGCAGTATTCAGGTACATCACAATAAACTTTGGTTTGCCGGTCAGAACCAAAACTGGAAACTTGCTGACTTTGAAATTCACGAAATCATGGAAACCATTGAAGATATCAGGAAATATGAAACCGAAAGAAAGGAAAGCCGCATGACTGAAATGATTATCCCGGCGCTGGACAGTGTAAATGTTGCCATCCAACTGAAAAATGCTATCCGGTTTAAAAACAGTTTTATCCTGCTCACCAACACTTGCAACACTTGTCACCGTGCAAGTGAATTTGAATTTAATGTTGTGAAAATTCCCGACAGTCCTCCTTTCAGTAACCAGGAATATAAACCACTGACTGAAAAATAAAACATGTTTTAATAAGACAATAGTCGTCCGGTTACAAATCTATTTTCGTTTAAAACAAAAAACATAATCAGAACATCTGTGTTACTTTTGTGTCCTGTTAAAGTCCCCGATATTTTATGTTTATATTGAAAAAATGAAGAATACAGAGATTTTACAATATCAACCTCAGATGGAATACCGCCGTTTCGGGAAAACTGAAAAGATGCTGAGCGTGATCACATTAGGCGGAATGCGTTTCAAACATGGATGGAATGAACCCCGTCATGAAATTCCAAACGACACACTTGAGCAATGTCGCGAAGTTGTACAACTGGCATTTGATGCCGGAATCAATCATATTGAAACTGCCTGGGGTTACAAAAAAAGCGAAACCGTTTACGGAAAAGTGTTAAACGAAGAATTGAACATCCCCCGGAAAAGTTACCAATTAATGACCAAATCGAGTTCGCGGACTGCCGAAGATATGCGCAAAGTAGTTGAATTGCAGTTAAAAGACCTGAAAACTGACTATTTCGATTTTTATGCCTGGCACGGTATTAACAACGATGAGCTTTTTGAAGTGTCGTGCAAAACCGGCGGTCCTGTGGAAGAACTCCTGAAAATGAAAGAGGAAGGAATCATCAGGCATGTCGGGTTCAGCACGCATGCACCCCTGCAAACCATTATCAGTGCAATCGAAACCGGTTATTTTGAGTTTGTAAATCTTCATTATTACTATTTCAATCAACGGAATGCCCCGGCTGTAGAGGCTGCCAAAGCGCGTGACATGGGTGTTTTTATCATTTCACCAAACGACAAAGGCGGACAGCTTTTTAAGGCGCCTCAAAAAGTAAGAAATGCCGTAAAACCAATCACTCCGATTCAATGGAATGCCAGGTTCTGTCTGCAAAACAAAGCAATCCACACACTTTCGTTCGGTTTGACGGAAGCCTCCCAGTTTGATGAAATGAAAGGCATTTTCCCTGTGCAATGGACTGAAAAGGAGCAAAACTCTAAATTGATACTCGACGGTTTTCTTGCCGATGATCCTTATTCCGGATACGACGGTTTCGATCTGGCAAACGACCCGTCAGGAATCAATATTCCTGAAATCCTACGTTTGCGGAAACTTTGGAAATGTTACGATATGAGCGATTTTGGCAGGTACCGTTACAAAACTTTCGAAGACAGAAGTCACTGGCTGCCAGGTGAGCAGGCGTTCGATCAGAATATTGCAAAGATTGACTTTTCAAAAGTGCCGGCAGATATTCCACTGAAGAAAATGCTGAAAGAAGCTCACCGTGAATTTTACCACCGCGAATATAAAGTTGTTCATAAATTCAGAAGAATTGCCTTAAAACTCATTCGCTAAGCCAATCCGAAAGTATCTCATTTTGCATCGGGCTGGTGTTTTCCATTTCTGAAATCAGAAATTTCTTCCTGCCGTTTTCTGGATTTTCAGTTTCTGTGATCTTCAGCCCTGCATAAGAAAGATATTTGTTGTAATCAATTTCTCTGGTGGTGTTTACATATTCAAATTCAGTGTTTAACGAAATTCCGGCAACCATTTCACAGGCCTGCTGAAATTCGGCATCGGTAAAACCACGTTGCAACTCTTTGTAATAATGCTGGTACAAAAATCGCATAACATCATCCATCGATTTTTTGTTCCCGGTTGCATTTCTGATTGTCAGATCCAGGATCATTCCCACCAGCGGACCTTTATCGTAATACGAAATCGTTTCACCGGGCTTGCCAAATGGCCCGTCGCTCCAGGTATTGTAGCCCGACTGGATCAGTGATTGTTTCAATCGCCCGGGATTGTTTTCGGTTGAATTGATGTTGCCTTCCAGATCAGTGAAAAATTCCAGTTTTGTTATCAATCCGGCCCTTTTTACCATCAAATATTCATAATAAACCGTTAAACCTTCGCTAAACCAGAGCAGGTTCGTCCTGTTTTCCCTGCCGTAATCAAATGGTCCGAGTTCGAACGGACGGATTCGTTTAACATTGTAATGATGAAAATACTCGTGACCAAGAAAATTTAATGTTCTTATCATTCCTTCCCTGGTATCCACGCCTTTACCATCAAAACTCACAGTAGTGTTGTTCAGGTGTTCAATACCACCCCTGCCCGGGCCAATCCCGATAAAAGTGTATTTTTTATATGGAATGTCACCAAAAATATCAATTCCTGCCTCGACCACTTTTTTCAGGTTATCCATTAATTCCTTCCTGTCGAAACTGCTCATGTTGTAACCAACAAACCTGTGTTCAATTCCGTTGATGAAAAATGACGGCAATTTTTCAAGGTTCCCGGCAAGAATCGGGCAATCGTAAAGAATGTCAAAATCAGGAGCTTCAAATTCATCAGTTTTACCGTCCACCTGATCCAAACCTGTTGCAATGTCTGGCCATTCGCCTGAGTTGACTCTAATTGTTGCAGGTGAACCCAGGTACCTTTCAATGTAAAAAAAGGTTGCTGCCGGTACAATGTATGCATGCGTGCTGTCGAGAAAACTGTTGGCAACAAATTTTTTATCGGCTTTCACTTTGTAACTGATTTTAAACGGATTGCCTTTGGAATATACCAGTTGCCATGTATTTTCGTTTGCCTTTTTAATCTCAATATGGCTGCCGTTTCCACCTGCTGCCGAAACATTTTCAACATACTGCGCATAATTCATTTTCTGATAATAACCGGGCATCCAAACCGGCATCTTAAAATCGAC
>JBBIPU010000089.1:4271-17843 GCA_037442685.1 Draconibacterium sp.
AATTTTTATGAAAACATCAAAAAAATCAACTCTCGGATTATTTTCAATTTCGTTAATAATCCTGTTTTTTCTGGTAAGTATAACACTTTCAGCCCGCGATTATTACCAGATTAAAGTTTACACCCTGAAAGATAAAGCTCAGGAAACTGCTGTTGACAACTACCTTAAAGATGCTTATCTCCCGGCATTGCACAAAGCCGGAATAAAAAAAGTGGGCGTATTTAAACCCATTGAATCCGACACAGCCAATTACGGAAAGAAAATCTTCGTTTTAATCCCGCTGAAAAAGATTGAAGATATTGAGAAAACAGAGGAAGGTCTTGCAGATAACAAAGACTACCAGAAAGACGGCGCCGCTTACATCAATGCAACATTCGACAATCCACCGTACGTAAGGATTGAATCGATCATTCTTAAGGCATTTACCGAACATCCTGAATTAATGACTTACAAATACAATACCCCGAAAAGTGAACAGATTTTTGAGTTGCGCAGCTACCAGAGTGCCACCGAGAAAATTCACAATAAAAAAGTGGAAATGTTTAACGAAGGTGGTGAAACAAAGATATTTAAGAAGGTGGGATCGAATGCCGTTTTCTACGGACAGGTTCTTTCAGGCAGTGAAATGCCCAACCTGATGTACATGACCAGTTACGAAAATATGCAATCGAACAAAGATCATTGGAAAGCATTTGGTGAACACCCCGACTGGAAAAAACTTTCGGGGATGGAAGAATACAAAAACACAGTTTCGAAAATTACAAAATACCTGTTACACCCGACTGAATATTCTGATATATAGAAAAGAGCCCTCCTCCCTTCCCCGAAGGGGAGGCTTAAAAACAGTCCTGTAAATTAAAAGTTTCTTTCACCTCCCCACCGGGGAGGCAGGGAGGGGCTTTTTTTCTTAAAATTATTCTAAATTCGCAGCATGATTTATCATAAGACATTTAAACATCAGAAGTCGCAACAGTGGGTTGTTTTTGTGCATGGCGCCGGTGGTAGCAATGTGGTTTGGTTCAAACAATTACGCGATTTTAAAAAGCATTTCAATGTTCTGCTCATCGATTTAAGGGGACACGGAAAATCGAAGAAAGGATATTCAAAAGCCGAAGTGTACAAATTCGACGAAATTGCCCTTGACGTGATCCAGATAATGGATTATCTGAAAATCGAAAAAGCTCATTTTGTTGGTATTTCTTTGGGTTGCATCGTAATCCGTGCCATGGACAAACTGGCACCTGGCCGCGCAGAATCAATCATTCTTGGTGGCGCTGTCATTCAGTTCAACAAAAAAATCAATGTTCTTGTGGCGCTGGCAAAACTCCTGAATTCAATCCTCCCTTACATGTGGCTTTACAGGATAAATGCCTGGATATTGATTCCATCGAAAAAACATGCACAATCGAGGAAACTTTTTATTCAGGAGGCTATTAAACTGGGAAGACACGAATTTAAAAAGTGGCTCCGCATGTCATCAGAAATCAGGAATAATTTACAGGAATTTCTCGTAAAGGAGGCCTCTGCACCAGTACTTTACATCATGGGCGAGCGCGACCACATGTTTTTGCCAATGGTATCAAATCTTGTTAAAAAACACATCAATTCAAAACTCGAAATCATCCGCAACAGCGGTCATGTATGCAACATCGACCAACCTGAAATTTTTAATGAAAGATCGATTGAATTTATTCATTCTGTATCGAAAAGAAGGTTGAATCCATCGGTTTAAAAAGTTCGCTTTGATTGTATATTAACCAGTTGAATTTTATTGTTTTACAAAAGATACACAAGGTGAATTGGCTGGTTATTAATATCCTCATGAAAATAATTTTACCGCCACCCTCCACAAAATAACAAAGGGATAAAAACAAACATTCTGTCGGTAAAAAACGCCTGTACTTCTATTTCATTTTACAACCGGTTTTTGCTGTTGTAGCTTAGTGCCATTAAAATATTAATGGTCATGAAAGCAAAAACAATTTTATTTCTGAAAACATTCATCCTGCTGATTACATTCAGCTTTTCTGCCGGTGTTTTTGCCCAGCAGATCGACTCAACACAGTGGACATTAACTGATTGTATCGATTATGCCAATCAGCAAAACATCGATGTAAGAAGCAGTTTGCTTAGTATTAAGTCGAATGAAGTCAGTTACAGCCAGGCAAAATCTCAGAAACTTCCCTCAGTAAGCGGGGGAATTTCGCAGAATTACAGCTGGCAAAAAGCACAGGATGCAACCACTTCATCCACAAGTTACAACGGAAAAAGCAACAACAATCTTCAGGTCAGCTCCAGCGTTTCGTTGTTCAATGGTTTTAAACTCAACAACAAAGTAAAACAGGCTGAAATTGAACTTGAGTATGGAAAGTTCAACTCTGAAGCCATCAAAGAGAATGTCAGCCTGCAGATATTGAACGCATTTCTGCAGGTTCTGTATGCAGAAGAACAGATGAAAAACGCTGAAAAACAGGTGGAATCAACAACCGAACAATTACAGTTAGCTGAAGAAAGGCTCAACCTGAACATTATTTCAAAATCGGATTACCTGCAGGTAAAATCGCAACTTGCCAGCGAAAAACTTACGCTTGCAAATGCAAAAAGCAGTTACGACATGGCAAAAATTTCGCTGATGCAATTAATGGAACTCCCTGTCAACAAGGATTTCGATATTGTCAGGCCCGATCTTGAAAAAGAGCTGAACCAGATGCGCGAACCCGATGCCAGCGACATTTTCAGGCAGGCACTTGAAATAAAACCACAAATTAAAACCGCAGAACTCAACAAAGAAAGTGCCCTTTATAATGAAAAAATTGCCAAAGCCGATTATTATCCTTCGGTTTTTGCTAATGCCGGATTGGGCACAGGTTACACAAGTGCATTTACGAATATGAATTATTTCGACCAGCTTAACAATTCGATCAATCCTTCACTGGGCATTTCCATGTCGATCCCGATTTTCCAGAAAAACCAGGTGAAGAACAATGTAAAACAGGCACAGATTGGCATCGAAAACGCCGATCTGAACCAGATCAATATCAGGAACCAGCTTCGTAAAAATATCGAACAGGCTTGTGCAGATGTCAGTTCGGCACAAATACAGTTCGAAGCCGGTAAGGAAAAATACGAAGCCGCGCAGGAATCGTATCTGCTTGCCGAAGAAAAATTTAAAAACGGGCTGATTAACTCGGTTGATTTCCTTGTAATTAAAAATACTTCGATTTTAGCTGAAAGCGATTTGCTTCAATCTAAATTCAACCTGGTTTTCAGTTATAAAATACTCGATTTTTATGCCGGGATTCCAATAACACTGTAAAAACAATTAAAACAATAGATCATGAAAAAGAAAATTATTTTTATCGCCATCGGAATAGTGGCAGTTGCAGCAACCACTTTTTATGTTCTGAAACCTAAAACTGTCGATGCCAGCAAGATCAACATCGAAACTGCCGAGGTCAAAAAGGGAACAATCAGCAAAACAGTAACCGCCACCGGAACTTTGGAAGCTATCACCACTGTGGAAGTTGGTACGCAGGTTTCGGGGATTGTTGAAAAGATATTGGTCGATTTCAACTCGTACGTAAAGAAAGGTCAGTTACTGGCCCGCATCGACACCACCAACCTGGCCGCCCAGTTAGAACAAAGCCAGGCGACACTGGATAATGCCAAAGCCGAAATGGATTATCAGCAAGCCAATTACGATAGAATGGCCCCGCTGTATGAAAAGAAAATGCTTGCACAAAGCGATTTCGATCAGACCGTTTACAACCTCAATAAGTCAAAAGCAAGTTACAATAATGCACTCGCTCAATATCGCAGAAACAAGATCAATCTTGATTACGCATATATTTATTCGCCGATCGACGGAGTTGTCCTGAACCGCGCGGTTGAAGAAGGACAAACAGTGGCTGCCAGTTTTAACACTCCCACCCTTTTCACCATTGCCAACGACCTTACCCAGATGGAAGTACAGGCCGATGTGGATGAAGCCGATATTGGACAGGTAAAACAGGGACAACGTGTTGAATTTAAAGTGGATGCTTATCCCGATCAGGTTTTCGAAGGGACAGTGACCGAGGTTCGCTGGGAACCCACCGTCACCAATAATGTGGTTACTTACACCATTATCATCAACGCACCTAATCCCGATTACAAACTGATGCCGGGAATGACAGCTGAAACCAATATTTTCGTACTTGAAAAGAAGGATATGATTGTGGTTCCGAGCAAAGCGCTGCGTTTTACACCCGACCAGACTTTACTGATGAGTTACATGATGAGCCAGGGTAAACCCGAAAAACCTGAAGGAATGAACAAAGCCGGGATGCCGGCACCGGGTTCGATGCCAAACATGAATAAGGCAAATGGCAGTGAAAGTAAAATGGTTTGGGTGAAAAAAGACTCAATTATCAGGCCTGTTCCGGTCGAAGTAGGATTAGACGACGATATTCACACAGAAATCATCAGCGGGTTGAAAGAGGGCGAGGAAGTAATCACCTCGATGGAAAAACAATCTTCCTCCACCACTAAGAAAGTTGTAGCCAGCAATCCGTTCATGCCTCGTCCGCCCGGAGCCACCAGGCGTTAATCAACCTGCTGCTGTTTCAAAAAACAGAGTTTAAAAACAAAGAAGAGAGAATAATGGAAAAAGTAATTATAAAAGTCAGCGACCTGTGGAAAGACTACTACATTGGCGAAGTCACCGTTCACGCCCTGAGAAAAGTGGATATGAAAATCAGGGAAGGTGAGTTTGTGGCTATCATGGGTGCCAGTGGTTCGGGAAAATCGACCATGCTGAACATTCTGGGTTGTCTCGACAAACCCACTGGCGGTGACTATTTGCTCGATGGTGTAAGCATGAGTAAAATGAACAAAAACCAGCTTGCCGGGTTACGCAACCATAAACTTGGATTTATCTTTCAGTCGTACAACCTGTTGCCACGTACAACTGCGCTTGAAAACGTTGAATTGCCGCTTTACTACAACTCAAAAATAAGATCGAAAGAAAGAAAAGAAAAGGCGAAGCATGCGCTCGAACTGGTGGGGCTTGCCGACAGGATGCACCACATGCCCAACCAGCTTTCAGGAGGGCAGCAGCAACGTGTTGCAATTGCCCGGTCGCTGGTGAACGACCCGGTTGTAATATTAGCCGATGAAGCTACCGGTAATCTCGACACCCGGACTTCGTACGAAATCATGGAACTTTTCCAGAAACTTAACGAACAGGGAAAAACCATCGTTTTTGTAACTCACGAGCCTGATATTGCAAGGTTTATGAAACGTAATATTGTTTTCAGGGATGGCCGCATTCAAAAAGAAAACATGGTAAGTAACCGACATTTTGCTTCGGAACTGATAAAAAATCTGCCGGTGGAAGTTGATATAATTTAAAAAATCAGATTATCTGTGTGTATCAGAAGAATCAGCAAAAGATTAAAAATGAATAATCACATGTTTTTCACTCACCCTGATTCGTCTTCCGCCGAATCGTCCCTCTCTTCGCGAAGAGAGGGAGAAGAGGGTGAGTCAATTTGCAAAAAACAAATATACTGGTACAAAAACGGACAATCATTAAAGAAAATACGAAAATGAATTATACAAATCTTACAAAAATTGCGGTGAATGCACTGAAACGTAACAAATTCCGTTCGGTGCTGACCATGCTGGGCATTATCATTGGCGTTGGTTCTGTAATCGGGATGTTATCCATCGGGCAGGGTTCGAAAAAAAGCATCCAGGACCAGATTTCGAGCATGGGTTCCAACATGGTTTTTGTGATGCCCGGTTCGCAGCAACGTGGCGGTGTGATGATGGGTAACTCAAACGCCAAATCGCTCACACTTTCCGATTACGAACAACTGAAAAAAGAAGCCAGGTATATTTCGGCAATTTCTCCACAGGTAAGCTCAAGCGGACAGGCAGTGAACGGGAATAAAAACTGGCCTACTTCGTGCACCGGTGTTAATGCTGATTACCTTTCAATAAGAAAATATGAACTGAAAGATGGACGTGTTTTTACCGAAAACGAGATCAAAAGTCTTGCAAAGGTTTGTCTTGTGGGGCAAACCGTGGTTGAAAACCTGTTCGATAAAAATGTCGATCCAATCGGGCAAACCATTCGTTTTTCGGGTATTCCGTTCAAAATCATAGGGGTGCTTAAGGAAAAGGGTGAAAATGGAATGGGACAGGACCAGGATGATCTGATTTTAGCGCCTTACACTTCGGTGCAGCGAAGGATTCTGGCAATCACGCATATACAGTCAATAAGCATGTCGGCAGTGAGCGAAGATAAATCGGCGGACGCCATTAAAGAAATTGAAACGATCCTTCGCCGTCAGCACAAACTGAAAGATGGCGAAGCTAACGACTTCCAGGTTCGTTCACAAGCCGAAATGATACAGACCTTTTCGTCGGTGAGCGACATGCTGACCATGTTGTTAGGCGCTATTGCAGGAATTTCGCTGCTTGTAGGCGGAATCGGTATCATGAACATCATGTTTGTTTCGGTTACCGAACGTACCAAGGAAATCGGGCTGCGCATGTCGGTTGGCGGACGCGGAATGGATATTCTGATGCAATTTCTGATTGAAGCGGTTCTTTTAAGTATTATCGGCGGAATTATCGGAATTTTGTTTGGATTGGCAATTTCAAAAGTGGCCACTTCGCTGCTCAATTTCCCGATGATCATCATGACTAACGCAATAGCAATCTCGTTCCTGGTTTGTTCGGCAATCGGTATATTTTTTGGCTGGTACCCCGCAAAAAAAGCTGCCAACCTCAACCCGATCGATGCAATCAGACATGAATAGAATTAATGTAACGAAACAAATACGTTTTGATTTTTCGGCTAACTTTGAATTTCATCTTTCAGAAAATGATTGGAACAAATGAACAAAACAACCACTAAAAACCGTGCACTGCCTGTCATTCTGCATACATTGGGATGGCTGCTCCTGATTATTCTCCCGCAATTAATAATTAACCGTTACTGGGGAAATAATAATCACATTGCCTGGGGTTTTTATTTAGGTGCTGCGATGTACGGTCTTATTTTTTACATCAATTACCTGTGGCTGGTACCGCGTTTTTATTTTCGTCAGCAAAAAACCATTTATTTTATTTCTGCAGCTGTGGTAATTGCAGTTTTGTACTTCCTGTTTATTATGATTAACGAAAATTTTTTTCATAATACAGAACGTGAAAAACAAATTGCCGAAGCTTTTGACAAACTAATTAAAGATAAAGTAATTCCACGGCCACCGATGAAACAGCTTCAGTTGTATTATTTTATGCTGATTTCGGTGATTGTCACCGGTTTTTCAATCGGATTACGTGTGATCGAAATGCATTCGGCAAGCGAAAAAAGGCAGAAAGAACTCGAAAAAGAAAAGCTTAATTCGGAACTGGCATTTTTGAAAAACCAGGTCAGCCCGCACTTCTTTTTCAATACATTGAACAATATTTATTCGCTGATTGAAATCAACACTGCCGATGCTCAGGAAGCTGTGATGAAACTTTCGCGGCTGATGCGTTATCTTTTGTACGAGTCGGAACACGGAGAAACTCCCCTGGAAAACGAGATCAATTTCATGAACCATTACATCGACCTGATGCGGCTGCGTATTTCGCCCAAAGTGGAACTGAAAATCGACCTGCCCGAAGATGGAAAAGGATTGAAAATTCCTCCGCTTTTGTTTATCCCGTTTATAGAAAACGCCTTTAAACATGGAATCAGTTACCGCGAAAAATCGTTCATTTGTATTGAAATGAACATCGAATCGAACCAGATTTTGTTTATCTGCCGGAACAGCAAAGCATCTGTAAGCGCCGGAAATAATGAGAACCACTCTGGAATCGGGCTCGAAAATGTAAGGAAAAGGTTGGAATTGCTGTTTCCCGGAAAACACCAGCTTACGATTTCGGAACCAGAGAACGAATTCAGGGTTGAGCTGAAGATTGAAGTGGCAAAGAAAGATTAGAACGTCAGAATATCAGAAGATTAGAATACCGGAGAAAAAAATAAGAAACATTGAATAAGAAATAACAATAACAAAATCACCCTTCGATTTCGCGCAGGGTGACCGTCAGACTGAGCGCAGTCGAAGTCTGTTTAATTAAAAACCGGGCGAAAAAACTAAAAAATGATACGTACCATTGCCATCGACGACGAACCCCTCGCGCTGCAACTTGTAAACAGTTACATTTCGAAAACACCGTTTCTGGAAGCTGTGGCTTCGTATGATAATCCCCTCGATGCCATGGAATTTTTGTCAGCCAATCCGGTTGATTTGATTTTCTTAGACATTCAGATGCCCGACCTCACTGGTATTGAATTTTCTCGCATCCTCGAAAACAGACCAAAAATTGTTTTTACCACCGCTTATGCAAAATATGCACTCGAAGGTTTCAAGGTTGAAGCCGTTGATTACCTGCTGAAACCATTCAGCTACGAGGAGTTTCTTACAGCAGCCCGAAAAGCGGAAAAACTGATAAAACTTGAACGTGCTGCACAAAATGAAGAAGTGGAAGCCAACAACGAGTTTCTGTTTTTGAAATCGGATTACAAAATCCGTCGCATCAATTTTAACGACATCCGCTACATTGAAGGATTGAAAGATTACGTGAAAGTATATTTGCTCAATGAGCCCAAACCGGTAATGTCGCTCAGTTCGCTGAAAGCGTTGGAAAGTAAATTACCCGAATCGAAATTTATGCGGGTGCACCGTTCGTACATTGTCAATCTCGACAAAATTGAAATCATTGAGCGTGGCCGGATTGTTTTCGACAAAACCTACATCCAGGTGAGTGACCAGTACAAAGACAAATTCCAGGAATTTCTGGACAGGAACTTTCTGTAAGCAATTCTATTTTATTCTGCCCAAAAACACGAAGCCGGCAGATTAGCCCCGTTAAATAAATTGGGCGTTGAGGTATTTTCCCAGGCAAACCGGACTGAAACGGGTTCCTTTACTTTTTTCGACTCAACAATTACCTGCCCGTCTTTTATGGTTGCCTCCGCCGGATAATAAACCTTGTCGGTACCCGCAATTTCGAAACAGGCAATTTTTGCTCCAGTTGCATGTAATCCTTCCGAATGATCGAAAGTGATAATTACCTTGTTTTTATCGATCTTCATTTCCTTGAATAACGGCCCCGAATCTTCAACCTGAATGGTTTTGTACTGCCGGTTCAGCGCCATGTTGGCAAAGCGCAAACCAACATCCTGCTTGTTTTTTGGGTGAATATCGAGTGTGTCGCCAATATCGCTGAGAACAATCATTCCGGTATTCGGAACAATGAGTGTTTTCCGCTGCTGTTCCCTAACAACTGCACCTTCAAACGGATTGCCATACCTGTAAGGTGCAATTTGAGCATAATAAAACGGGAATTCACTGCCAAATTCTGTTCGCCAGCTTCCGATCAAAGCACTCAGAAAGTCTTTATAAAATGTTCCGTTTATTGTGTTCCCTTCGCCCTGGTACCATAAAGCGCCAGCTATCTTAAATGGTACCAAGGGTGCAATCATCGAATTGTAAATTCTTCCGGGCTCAACCGGTCCCCACGGAACAGGTTTTTGCATTGCTGCTGCCTTTTTTAAATTTTCATCTTTCAGAATTACTTCTTCAGGCATCCAGGCTTCGGCCGGTGTACCTCCCCAACTTGAATTGATCAGACCCACCGGCACTCCCAGATCGATGTTTAGTTTTCTTCCGAAAAAATAGGCAATGGCGCTGAAATCGCGCATGGTTTCGGGTGTACATTCTGTCCATTTGCCACTCAGGTGATTTTGCGGACACATTGCAGTACTGTGGTTAACAGTAAAAAACCTGATATTTGGATAATTTGCATTTTTAATTTCTTCCTCTTTATTGTTTATCCCTGCATTTGGTGTCCACTCCATATTCGATTGCCCTGAGCACAGCCAGACTTCACCGATCATCACATTTTCGAATACCATTTCATTATATCCTTTTAACCTGATTGTAAACGGTCCGCCGGCTGCAGGAGTTTTTACAGTCAGTTTCCAGGTTCCCTGGTTATCGGCTTTTGTGCTTACCTCTTTATTATCCCAGCTTGATATAATAAGAACCGGTTCACCCGGTTTTGCCCAGCCCCAAAACTGAACATCTGACTTTTGCTGAAGTACCATATTTGATGAAAATATTTCGGGAACTGTAATATTTGCATTGGCAAATGCAACAACTCCGATGTAAAGGGCAAGAACAAGAAATGTTTTACATACAAGTTTCATAAGCGGGAATTTTATTTTGAACTGTGTATAAAATTAAAAATTATTACCTGTCAGCATTCTGAAATCGGACCAGTTTTTAATAAAAATAAGAACGGGACATCAATTTTTCAGGTTTATGCACTCTGATTTCATTCAAATTTAGCTTAAGTTTGAAGGAATAAAATAAAACTACAATCGCTGACTTATGGAATTCAACAGGCGCAATTTTTTAATGCAATCACTTGCCTCTGCTGCCGGAATTGCAGGTGCAACAATGGTTCCATTCGATATGTACGGACGTGGAAACAGAATTAAGGAAGTTGTTTTAAAAGCCGAAAAACGTTCTGCTCCAAAAGAATCAATCAGGTTTTCAGTAATCGGGATCAATCACAGTCACATTTACGGAATGGTAGATGCATTAAAAGAAGGAGGTGGCGAACTGGTTGCGGTTTATTCGCGCGAGGCCGAACTACTTCCGGGTTTTACCCATCGCTACCCGAACGTAAAAGTGGCAAAAAGTGAAGAGGAAATTCTGGATGACAATTCAATTCAACTGGTTGCAAGCGCCGGAATTCCGGTTGACAGGGCGCCACTGGGAATTCGTGTGATGAAATCGGGGAAAGATTACATGGCCGACAAACCCGGAATAATAACTTTCGATCAGTTTAACGAGGTAAAAAAGGTACAGAAAGAGACCAAACGAATCTATTCAATAATGTACAGCGAGCGTTTGGGAAACCGTGCTTCGGTGAAAGCCGGCGAACTCGTGCAGGCCGGAGCAATCGGCAAAGTGGTTCAGACGATTGGACTGGGGCCACACCGGATGCGCCCGGAATCGCGTCCCGACTGGTTTTTCGATCCCGACAAAGCAGGAGGCATTTTATGCGATATCGGCTCTCATCAATGCGACCAGTTTTTATTTTACACCAGCTCAACCGAAGCAAAAGTTAATTTTTCGCAGGTAGGCAATTTTAATATTCCCAAATATCCGGAATACATGGATTTTGGCGATATGAGTGTCCGCAGTCAGCACGCCACGGGCTACATCCGAATCGACTGGTTTACACCTGAAGGCCTCTCAACCTGGGGTGACGGCCGTACCTTTATTCTCGGAACCGATGGCTACATCGAAATGAGGAAATATGTCGATATCGCCGGCAGACCGGGTGAAAACCACCTTTTTCTGGTAAACCAGAAGGAAACAAAATATTACGACTGTTCGAATGTTTACCTGCCTTACGGAGAACAACTTGTCAGCGATGTAGTCAACCGCACGGAAACCGCAATGACACAGGCCCATTGTTTTCTGGCCACAGAACTTGCCCTGACAGCGCAGAAAAATGCTTTTCAACTAAATACCTGAAAATCAAATCAACCTAAAAAATAAAAAAATGAAAAAACTATTCGTACTGTTAATTATCATTTGCTTTTTTGCTCCTTTCACTTTTGCACAATCAGGTTTCAATGGTCTCGATATGAATATGGGCAACCTTTCGAAATTATCGAATGCCAAAACACGTTCGATCAGTCCCGAGAATTTTTCGGGTGAAAAAGGTAAAGCCGGAATGGCCAAAATTGAAGACAAGGACAAACCGAATGTTGCAAATGCCGCAAATGCCGCCCGTGATCTGGGACAGGGATGGAAGGTAAATCCATACGTAAGAATTCAACCGGGCGAAACTTTTACCATGGCCGAAATTGAAGGTCCCGGAGCAATTCAGCATATCTGGATGACTCCCACCGGAAACTGGAGATTTTCAATCATCCGGATTTACTGGGATGATGAAAAAGAACCATCGGTTGAATGTCCTGTCGGTGATTTCTTCTGTATGGGATGGAACAAATATGCTCCGGTGAGCTCGCTGGCAGTATGTGTAAACCCGGGTAGCGCTTTCAATTGTTACTGGAGCATGCCCTTCCGCAAAAAATGCAGGATCACAATGGAAAATGTCAATGATTCAGAACCAATGACTTTATATTACCAGGTGGATTACACCCTTACCGAAGTACCTGATGATATGGCTTATTTTCATGCCCAGTTCCGCCGTCAGAACCCGAACGAAACCTCGGTTTACACAATTATCGACGGTATTAAAGGCCGGGGTCAGTACGTTGGCGTTTACATGGCCTGGGGAGTTACCAATAACGGCTGGTGGGGCGAAGGCGAAATTAAATTTTACATCGACGGAGACAAGGAATTCCCGACCATTTGTGGCACCGGAACCGAAGACTATTTCTGCGGCTCTTACGATTTCGACACCCGTACGAAAAATGCAGCAGGAGTTGAGGAAGTCAATTACACCGAATTTTGCACCCCATACAACGGACTGAACCAGGTAATCAGGGGAGACGGACATTACAACGTAATGCAGCGTTTTGGATTGTATCGCTGGCACATTATGGACCCTGTGCGTTTCGAAAAAGACCTGAAAATCACGATTCAGGATCTGGGATGGCACAAAGGTGGAAGATATCTCGCACAAAAATCGGATATTTCAAGCGTGTGTTTCTGGTATCAGGCAGAACCGCATGTTACCTATCCGAAAATTCCGGATTGGCGCGGCCTTGAAGTAAACTGACAATTTATTTCAGTTTTAAAATAATATTGACATGAAAAGATTATTTGCGGATTTCAGGATTTTGAGTCTGGTACTGCTGGTTTTTGTTACATCCTGCGCTTCTTCCGGACGAAAAAATGTGAATCAAAACAATTCATCAGAAAAAATAAAGATAGGAACTTACGGATACGATGTGGCTTTTTTAGCCGGAAAAAATATTGAAACTATTGAACTAAAAGACGAATCTTCGGGAGCCAGCGTGCTTGTGGCGCCCGGTTTGCAGGGCAGGGTGATGACAAGTACGGCAACCGGAAACGATGGCGCCAGTTTTGGCTGGATCAATTACAGCTTTATTGAAAAAGGTGAAAAAAGTGAACAGTTTAATCCGTTTGGCGGCGAGGAAAGATTGTGGTTCGGCCCGGAAGGCGGACCCTTTTCAATCTATTTTAAACCCGGTGTCGGGCAGGTTTTTGCCAACTGGAAAGTTCCGGCAGAAATTGATACGAAACCGTTTGATGTGTCTGAAAAAACTGCATCAAAAGTAAGTTTTAAAAGCGCCTTTTCGCTCATCAATTATGCAGGAACAAGAATGGATCTGTCGGTTGCCCGGACTGTGAAACTGCTAAACAGGGCAGAAGCTGAAAATGCCCTGATGCTGGCTCTGAGCGATTCGCTTGATCTTGTTGCATTCGAGACAGTGAATACCCTGAAAAACGCCGGAAATACGCAGTGGAACGGCAAAAACGGATTTCTTTCCATCTGGCTGCTTTGCATGTTCAATCC
>JBBIPU010000090.1:0-14139 GCA_037442685.1 Draconibacterium sp.
TACCTGAACGGACAGGTTTATGGCGTGCAATTTCAAAACGACTTTTTTAATTACAAACTGCAAAGCACTCTGATTTACCGGTTTACGAATTTCAATTATACAAGCAACCTGACGAATCTTACTCAGCACATTGCCGGAGTGGATATTTCGTACCAGGTGAATAAAAAAACATATATCTCGGCCAACTACGAAATGACCATTCAAAAAGATCAAAATTACTCGCGATTGTATCTGAATCTGAGAAGAAAATTTTGAAATAACTGCAATTTTGAAATCAGCACTTTAAAATTGAATGTTATTCAGAACAACTTATTAGTTTTCATTTAATCCGGTTTGAAATAAAAGACTATAAAAACGAAAACCATGTTTACAGTTCAACATATTCACCCCATGCTGGTACATTTCCCGATTGTATTTATTCTGACCGGATTTATTGCAGAATTGGTTTACCTGTTTTTCAAAAAAGAGCAGTTACTGTCTGAAGCCAGTTTCTGGCTTCTTTTAGCAGGAGCGCTGGCGGCAGTGGCATCTTATGCAAGTGGCACATTTCTTACAAAGGAATTACAGGGAGTTGGCGTGTCTATTCAGAATACACATGAATTTTATGCCGAAATAACAACCATTTCCGCTTTGGTTGGCTCAGTTTTCAAGGTTTATCTGAAAATGGAAAAGAAGGAAAAAAGTCGCTTAAAATGGATTGCTTTCGCAATTTATGCAATTACTGCAATTTTGGTATGTATTACCGGTTATTATGGTGGAATCCTGGTGTACAATTATCTGATTCCGAATTAGCTACATTGTTTTTATTCGACAAGAGAAATTTCCAAAGTAGTTTTCTTTAAGTTTCATAGCTGCCCGGCAAATCACTTTTTATTCCAAGAGCAGAACGAATCTGAAATGACTCCTGTTTTGTGGATGATATTTTCTGATTTTAAATTCGATCAAAAAACTGCTTCCATGAAAAAATACAGTTTCATTTCATTCATCGGCTGACAACCATATGTAAACCAAGGCAGAAACCCAGGTTTATTCAGGAAGTGAATAATAAACAAAGAATCCTCCAACTCCGTTTATTCGGTTGGATGAATAAAGAAAATGGCCACTTTCGTCAAAATAAAGATTGTTTGACACGATTTGCTGAAATCGCTTTTGTTCCTGCTAATTATTCAGTAAAAGTTTTTTCACCACTTCATCATAATATGGCCTTTCTTTCAGACTTGAATGTGAGCCGGGAAAATAAAGAACATCAACTTCGATATATTTATTTGAAAAGTCGAAATCTCGCAACACCACTGCACATCGCATATCATTCGAAAGCCGCGTATTATCAATCATTGGAAACTGAAAATAATCAACCGTAAATTCCTGGGTGACAAATTTATCAGACTTACCGTCGATATATGTATCAACATCCAGCCTCAGACTCACAGAACTCTCATCCACATTGTATCCCAGTGCATTTAAAATTATCACGCGTTTGTAAACTTTTACATCGTCTCCTGTTTTAACCGTATCCTCTATTACACTGGTTTCTTCCCACGAAATTGGCAGTTCCTGCGAAAGCCCTTTTACATACTTCGCCGAATCATCGGGAGGAATCATGATAATCATTTCTTTTTTTGCTGTCGCTCCTCCTTCGAGAGTGGAAATCTGTTTTGAAGTTACATCCCTTGCCATTTTAAACAATCGACTCCGGAATTCTTCCTTGCGTTTATCGTTTTTTTCATTGGCAATTTGCCTGTTTAAGTAAACAAAAAGAGGCATCAGGTTTAATGATTCATGAAAATTATAAGCCAGGAGTTCGAGTTGCAGTATTTTTTCATCTAACGAATTGGTTTCCTTTAGAATTGTACCAAGAATAGAGTTAAACATATCTTTCCTGAGGTCGCTTTCAGCTTGTTCACGGCTGCTCATCAATTCGGTATATAGCCTGATTTTCGACTCGTTATCCTGTCGTTTGCTAAGATATGACGAACCGAAATAACTGACCAGGGCGATTGTTAGTGCAGTAATCAGGCCACCAATCGGATGCATGAGAATCTGAATCTTATCCCATTTATCCCGTTTTTCTTTCCCAGGTTCTACTGGTTCTTCAAAATCCATTTATCTCCGCTGTTATTCAGTAATAAATTGCACCTGGTTGCTTTGTTTGAAGAGAAAACTTCGATATTGGCACCGGCATGCCCGGCAACTTCAAGCTTAAATTTACCAACTTCCTTTATGGTGATTTTAAAATAACCATTGGTATCGGTGGTGTCGGAAGCCAAAACCATCTCGTTTTGTTTTATCTGAATAATTTTGTTGGGTAATGGTTTCCCGTCGTTGCCTTTTATCGTGCCGTAAATCTCTCCTGAAAAAGACAGAACCGGTATAAAAAACAAGATCAAAAAGAGTAATCCTGAAGTTTTCATAGCATTTGTATTTAAAATTTCGTTTAACGAAATACGTTTGACGCAAACAAATATAAGCTAAAATGAAGGATTTTGAATTTAGTTGAAGCAATAAAAAAGATTCAATCTGAAAGTTTGTAATTCAGTAGTTGGAACTTTAAACTTTATCAAAATTATTCTGAAAATTTCCCAAGAAGGTTAATCACAAAAGCTGGTAATTTAAAATGAAATTCTCTTCCCGACCTGTTTCAGCCATTCGCGGACCAGCAGTTCGTGGCCAGCAACCGTGGGGTGGACTCCGTCCCACATCCAGTATTCAGCGGGCGCTTTTTTGCAGGCATTATTAAAAACCTCCTGCGAGGGAACAAATACAGCATCGAATTTTGTTGCCAGTTTTTTTACCACTTCGCGGCGTTTGTCGATATCAATATGATAAACTTCCCAGTTTTCGGCTACTTTACCAACTTTCAGGATAAACGGTTCGCACAGCACAAAAACAATTTCAGGGAAAAGCTGGCTGGTTTGCTGAAGTAAAGCGTTGTAGGTTTCTTTATATTTTTCAACCGAAATAACAGGTTCCCGGTTGGTTACAACGGAAGTTGAATCGTTTACCCCAATCAGAATGCTCAAAACATCTGGCTTCAGATCAAGTGAGTCCTGTTGCCAGCGTTCAGCAAGGTTTGTGATTTTATTGCCACTGATTCCGCGGTTGTAAAATTTGTATTTTTTCTCCGGAAAATCGGCGCCAATCCGGCTGGCAATGCTGAATGCGTAACCGTGCCCCATAATATGGTTCGGATCTTCGTTTCGCCCGCGGTTTCCGTCGGTAATCGAATCGCCCTGGAAAAGGATGACAGCGCCATCTTTTAGTTTTTTATTTTCAGATGCCAAATTCAGACCGGCAATCGATTCTTTAAAAGGAATGAAACCTGAAGCAAGACTTGCAAGAGTGGTATTTTTTATAAATCTGCGACGCGAATGGTTTGTCATCTGTCTGTTATTAGTTGTTAAAAGTGGAACTAAAAAACAAAAGAAACAGGTTATGTTTGCAGTAAAACATTCATCAATTCCAGGCCCCTTCAAGAAAGCTGATCCAGTTTTTATGCATAATAGCATTAATATCTTCTTCCGAAAATCCCCGTTTTTGAAGAAGTTCCGGGATCAGTTGTAAATCGGCAATCGTATTAATTTCCTCCGGCGATTGTTCTGTACCGAAAGCACCGTCGAGATCGCTGCCAATTCCAACGCATCTTGAATGCCCTGCCAGTTGGCAAATATGTTCAATGTTGTCAACCACCTGTTCAAGGGATGCTTTCAATTTTTCTTTGGAAGATCTTCCCTGTTCCCAGCCCGGAACAAGCATCCAGGCATCGAGGGCCACGCCAATTACAGCACTCCTGACAACCAGTTCTTTAATCATTTCGTCGCTAAACTGTCGGTTGTGGTTTACAAATTTGCGGCAATTGTTGTGACTTGCCCAGATTTTTCCTTTGTACCGGTCGAGTGCATCCCAAAAAGCTTCGTCGTTCAGATGGGAAACGTCGAGGATCATATTCAGCCTTTCCATCTCCTTTAAAAGCCCGATTCCTCTGGCATTCAGCTTTCCGGTGGAATTAGTTCCGTTTGCATAAACACCCGGTCCGTAATGCGCTGGTCCGATTGCACGCAGACCATTGGCAAAAGCTATTTCGAGATGATGCATGCTGACAATCGAATCGGCACCTTCGAGGCTTAAAATATACCCGATTGGTTTCTTATCCCGATTATCATTCCAGCTTTTCAAATGGTTGTGAAGCTGATCAGACGAAGTAATCTGCTTAAGTTCGCCTGCCATTTCCATCGATTTGTACCATGCCAGTTGCCCCTGTGTCTGTGCCCAGGCTTGCTCCTGTGAATGCCATCCCGGTATTGTGCTTTCCCTGGTTACATACCTGCCAATCAATGTTGCCACACAAATACCAATATTTCCTTCGCGCATCGCTTCAAATGAAACAGTGCCGTTTCCCCGGTCAGGTTTGTCTGTCATTCCCTTTTCGCTTTCCCTTATTTCACTGATGCTCCAGCGCAGGTCACGGTTCCATTCCATGGCATTCATTGCCAGATCGAGATGTGCATCGAAACAAAGAATTTTTTCTGATCCTATTTTCATTTTCAGATAAAAATATCAAGTATTAAAACACCCGCAAGACCAACCAGCGAAACAACTGTTTCCATGACAGTCCATGTGAAAAAAGTATCTTTTACTGTCAGTCCGAAATATTCTTTAAACATCCAGAATCCTGTGTCGTTGACATGCGACAACATCAGGCTCCCGGCTCCGATTGAAAGCACCATGAGTTCGGGTGAAACCGACGGTCCGGATACAAGTGGCAACACAATTCCCGCGGCAGTTAGCCCTGCGACAGTTGCCGATCCGATGGCAATCCTGATTACCGCTGCAATTAACCATCCAAGTACAAGTGGCGACAGCGAAGTTTCAACAAGGGTTTTACCAAGAGATTCGCTTATTCCGGTGATTACCAATACTTCCTTTAACGCCCCGGCGCCTGCCAAAATCAGAAGAATCATGGTTATGCTTGACACTGACTGGGCAATATCCTCCATAGTTTTTTTCATGTTTCCACCTCTCCTTAATTCGAGAAAAACCAGTGCGAACATTACCGAGATCAGCATTGCAATTGCAGGATTACCGATACCCTGCGCAATTTTATTTATCATGCTTTCTTTCTCAAAAATAAAAGAGCTTAATCCGGCAAAACCAATGAGCAGAACAGGCATTAAAGCCGAAACAATGCTAAGAATAACGGGCGGCAGTTTTTCATTTCTTTCTTCGTTTTTACTGATGAATTCTTCGAGCGGATGTGCTTTAAATCGTTTATAAAGCGGCGACAAAGCCGGCCCGGCTACAATTATTGCAGGTATTGCCACCATGCTTCCGTACAACATTGTCTTTCCGATGTCGGCATGAAACATTCCGGCTATTGCAGTTGGAGAGGGATGTGGAGGCAAATATCCGTGAGTGACCGAAAGAGCCGAAAGCATCGGAACGCCGACATAAAGCAATGGCAATCCGGTGGAAGCAGCAACAGTAAAAACGATGGGAACCAGGATTACAAAACCAACATTGTAAAACATGGGTATTCCCACAATAAATCCTGTAAGAATGAGGGCAATCTGCACATTTTTGATTCCCATCAGTGAGATAAGGCTTTGTGAAATTTTTTTTGCAGCCCCGCTTTGAGCTACTATTTTCCCCAGCATGGCACCAAAACCGAGAATCAGCACCAGGAAGCCCATGGTATCTCCAATGCCTTTCTGAATGCCATTGACCAAAGTTTCCACAGGCAAACCCATTACCATTCCAACATACAGGCAGACTATTATGAATGATATGAAAGCATTGATTTTTAAAACAGAAATCAGTATTAACAAGAGTAATACTCCGCTTATTACGATTAGTAAGGGCATTGTTGTTTATTTTAAGATAATGAATATTAGCATCTTATAAAAATCAGATTTTTTTCAGAATTTCATTTCAGTTGATTTCCCTTTTTCAATGTTCAGATTGTAGGTTTTTCCGGCGTAAATTAGTTTTCCTTTGTTCCCCGATTTATTCAAAACCGTCACTTTTGTCACTTTTCCGTCTTTCCATTCCATCGAAACTTCAAAACCGCCACGGGTGCAAAGTCCTTTTACCGACCCCTCTTTCCAGGCATCGGGCAGGGCGGGCATCAACGTAATTTCATTTTCTGATGACTGTACAAGCATTTCGGCAAAAGCAGCCGAGCCACCAAAATTTCCGTCAATCTGAAACGGCGGGTGAGCATCAAATAGGTTCGGATAAGTTCCGCCACCGCCGCCGTAACTGGTTTTCCTCATTCCATCGGGTTCAACATACCGCAGCAATTCACGAATCATTTTGTAAGCCCTTTTTCCATCGAGCAGCCTCGCCCAAAGATTTATTCTCCAGCCTTTTGACCAACCTGTGGTTTCGTCTCCTTTTATTTCAAGGGTTTTCCGGCAGGCAGCTGCCAGTTCGGGCGTTTTCAGCGGTGTAATCTGGTGGCCGGGGTGCAAACCAAACAAATGCGACTGGTGCCTGTGTTTCGGGTCAGCATCTTTCCAGTCGTAGTACCATTCCTGCAAATTTCCGTTTTTACCAACTTTGAAAGGGTGCAGGCGGACAAGCGCCAATTCAAGTTCTTTCACCAGCGCTGCATCTGTATTTAAAGCTTTTGCAGCATCAATTGTATTTTCGAAACAGGCGCGAATCATGGCCAAATCGGCGGTTCCGCCATACAAGGTTGCACCGCGGTAACCTTTGTCGGTTACATAATTGTTTTCAGGAGAAGTAGAAGGCGAAGTAATCAGATTTCCGTTTTTGTCTTCAACGAGCCAGCCAAGGCAAAACTCCGCTGCACCTTTCAAAACCGGGTAACCCTCGTTTTTCAGCCATTCTTTATCCTGTGTGAAAGCGTAATGTTCCCATAAATGCGTGCTCAACCAAGTTCCACCCATGTACCAGTTGGCCCACACCGGATCGCCTCCGCCAAAATTACCCACCGGGTTGCTCATCGCCCAGATATCAGAGTTGTGGCAGGCAGCCCACCCTTTCTGAACTCCCAGAAATGTTTTCGCAGTTACCGCGCCCGTTTTCGAAAGGTTGTTTACAAAAGTGAGCAGCGAATTGTGCATTTCCGAAAGATTGGTCGATTCGGCTCCCCAGTAATTTTCTTCAGCGTTGATGTTGATGGTATAATTGCTGCTCCAAGGCGGGCGCATGTACGGATTCCACAAACCCTGCAGGTTGGCCGGAACACCGGGTGTGCGCGAACTGGCAATCAGAAGGTATCTTCCGTATTGGAAATAGAGAATTTCGAGATTTTTGTCTTCTTTCCCTTCGCCGTAACGTTTTAAACGTTCGTTGGTGGGCAGGTCGGGAGCGGTGGTTTTACCCAGATTGAGTTCAACACGTCTGTAAAAATGCTGGTAATCGGAAATATGCGCTTTTTTCAATTGATCGTACGATTTTGCTGAAGCACTTTTTAACTGGTCTTCTGCAATCCCGAGGTAGTCTTTTCCCTGTTTTACCGGATCCTTATCGAACCCGTTAAAACTTGTAGCGATTGAAATCAGCACAACTGCTTCGGTTGCGCCTTTAACCACCAGCGAACTGTCGGATTTTATCACTTCACCACCCGTATTTTTTATATCGAAAAATGATGCAAAACGGGTTCCTTTTGTTTCGTCGAAAACAATCGCATCTTTTTGGTTACCAACATAATTGGGCAATGCTTTTACCGGCACAAAACCACTTGCTTTCAACTCGTTTCCGGAAGTGGTGATTTTGTATTTCAATTGGCTGTCGAACTTCAGTTCGAAATTGAGATTGCCTTTTTTACTGCTGGTGAGTTTAATCACAAATACCTTGTCGGGGTTCGAAAGAAAGTATTCGCGGGTGTATTTTACCCCGTCAATTTCATAGGTTACTTTCGAAACCGCCTGCGAAATATCGAGTTCGCGGTAGTAGTTTTTTGCTTCCCCGGAATGGGCAAAATTGAGATACATATTCCCCAGCGGTGCATACGATTCGGAAAACTTGCCCTGCACTTTTTTCTGCAACTGGTCGGCAAGTTTGTAATCTTCGTTGGCAAGCGCCTCGCGGATGGCCGGAATATTTTTGAAAGCCTCCGGGTTCATGTATGGGTCAACCGGGCCGCCCGACCAGAGTGTGATGTCGTTCAGAAAAATTTTGTCGGATTCGACTCCGCCAAAAACCGAAGCTCCGGCAGTGCCATTACCCAAAACAAGCGTTTCTTCGAAATATTGTGCTGGTTGGTTGTACCAAAGTTTTTCGAACGATTGCGACCACGAATTCAGTGAAATAATTGCAAAAAGAATGACAATCAGTTTTTTCATTTCGATTTAGTTTGTTTTTGAAAGATTGGAGCACTAAAATATTCATTTTTTACTGAATGTGTACGGCTGATTTTATATCCAGGTAAAAATGATAAAAAAACAGAAGAAACTCAGGAATTATTTAATATCAAAAAATTAGTTTTGCTGCCTGATTTTAAAAATATGCATTGTGAAAAAACTGATTTATTTAACAATGATTGCTGCCGTGCTTTTTTCGTGCAGTGAATCAAAAAAGACAGAAAAAGTGATGAATCCATTTTTCGAAACGTACACCACGCCTTACCAGGTTCCGCCATTCGACAAAATTAAAAATGCGGATTACCTTCCTGCTTTTACTGAAGGAATGAAACAACAGAACGACGAAATCGGTCAGATTGTATCGAATTCTGCAGCTCCCGGTTTTGCCAATACCATTGAAGCGCTTGAACGCAGCGGCGATCTGCTGACAAGGGTTTCAACCGTTTTTTTCAATGTAAAGGAAGCGAATACAAATGACTCGATTAATGCAATTGCCGAGGATGTTGCACCAAAACTTTCGCAGCACCACGATGCTATTTTGCTCAACGAAGCGCTTTTCGGAAAAATAAAAGATGTTTACGGTCAGAAAGCCAACCTGAATCTGAATCCTGAACAGGCCCGGTTGTTAGAAGAGACTTATAAAAGTTTCGTAAGAGGTGGTGCCAATCTTTCTCCTGAAAAAAAGGAAGAATTGAAAAAAGTAAACGAGGAACTTTCACTGCTTGATTTAAAATTTGATAAAAATCTGCTTGCTGAAACAAACGGTTTTAAACTGGTTATCGACAAACAGGAAGATCTGGCAGGATTGCCCGAAGGTGTGATTGCCAGTGCCGCCGAAGAAGCCAAAGCCGAAGGAATGGAAGGAAAATGGGTGTTCACGCTTCAGAAACCAAGCTGGATACCGTTTGTAACCTATTCCGAAAAACGTGATCTGCGCGAGAAACTTTACAAAGCCATGTACATGCGCGGCGACAATAATAATGAAAACGACAATAAATCTCTTATAAACCAGTATGTTAACCTCAGATTGAAAAAAGCCGGAATTATGGGTTACGACAGCTGGTCGGCTTACGTGCTCGACGATTGCATGGCTAAAAAGCCTGAAAATGTTTACAACCTGTTGCAAAAGGTCTGGGATCCAGCCATTAAACGTGCAAAAGAAGAACTTGCAGATATGCAGAAAATGGTCGATGCCGAGGGTGGCAAATTTAAAATCGAAAGCTGGGACTGGTGGTATTATGCTGAAAAAGTGCGCAAAGCAAAATACAATCTCGACGAAGAACAACTTCGTCCGTATTTTGTGCTTGAAAACGTCCGTGATGGTGCATTTGCCGTGGCTAACAAACTTTATGGCCTTACTTTTACAAAACTGGAAAATATGCCTCTTTACCATCCTGATTGCCAGGTTTTTGAAGTAAAAGATGCCGATAACTCGCTGATTGGTGTAATTTATCTTGACTTTTACCCGCGCGATTCGAAAAAAGCTGGCGCCTGGATGAATAATTACCGCGAACAGTACAGAAAAGCTGATGGTACTGATGTTCGTCCGGTAGTTTCACTTACCCTGAATTTTTCGAAACCGGTTGGTAACAAACCTGCCCTTCTTAGTTTTGATGAAGTTGAAACCTTCTTCCACGAATTCGGCCACGGATTGCACGGGCTTTTATCGAAATGTACTTACAGAAGTACTTCGGGCACAAACGTTGCGAGGGATTTTGTTGAACTTCCGTCGCAGATTATGGAACACTGGGCCTCAGAGCCGGAAGTACTGAAAATGTATGCAAAACATTATCAGACCGGCGAAGTAATTCCGCAGGAACTGATTGACAAAATGGGAAAAGCCGGCAAATTTAGCCAGGGTTTTGCAACCACCGAGTTTATTGCCGCCGCTTTCCTCGATATGGATTACCACACGGTTAAAACACCCGGAGATGTTGATGTAAACGCATTTGAAAAGAGTGCGATGGACAAAATCGGTTTGATAAAAGAAATCATTCCCCGCTATCGCTCAACTTATTTTGCGCACGCTTTCCCGGGAGGATATTCCAGCGGATATTACAGTTACACCTGGGCAGAAGTGCTGGATGCTGATGCTTTTGATGCTTTCAAAGAAACCGGCGATATTTTCAACCAGGATGTGGCGAAATCTTTCCGCACCAACATTCTGGAACGTGGTAACACCGACGAACCAATGAAACTGTACCTCAACTTCCGTGGCAAGGAACCTGGAATTGAACCGCTGCTGAAAAACAGGGGATTGTTGTAAAAAAGCCTCCCCTGACCCCTCCGAAGGAGGGGAATAAGAAAAAAGAAAGAACCGGTCTTTACAAAGAGACCGGTTCTTTTAGCTTCGTAAATCAGTTAAGTTGATAAAAGTATAGACAAACAACAATTATTCGTTGATAAAAGTGTGGTTAAAGGTTATTATTCGTTATTAAAAGTGTAGTTGGTGTCCCAAAATGTACTGTTCAACCAAATCGCAAACCACAGCCCCGGTAACTTTTATCAAATCGTCGGGATTGATTTTAAACTGCAACCCGCGCTGACCGGCGCTTACAAAAATTGTGTCGAATAAAATGCAGGTTTTGTGGATAAATGTGGGAAAAGGTTTTTTCATCCCGATTGGAGAGCAACCTCCGCGAATGTACCCGGTTAAGGGCAACAGTTCTTTTTGCTGAACCATCGCACAGTTTTTATTCCCCGAAACTTTGGCTGCTTTTTTCAAATCCACTTCGGCATTCCCCGGAATCACACAAACAAAAACACCGGTTTTATCGCCACGCAATACCAGCGTTTTAAAAATCTGCTCGACGTCCTGTCCGATTTTTTTTGCCAGTGTAACGGCGCTCAAATCGCTTTCATCCACTTCGTATTCCACCAGTTCGTATTTCACCGATTGGGCATCTAACAGGCGGGCGGCGTTTGTTTTTTTCATTTTACTTCAATTCAGTTTTTTATTTCCGGGTTATAAACGGCAGGTAATTTTCCCTTGAAATTAAGCTGAATGTTGTACCGGGATAGTTGGAAGTCCAGGCACCAGGAGCTTTCACTGTTTTCTTCTGGTATTTCATTTCGAAAGAAAAAAGGCTTCCGTCGCGTTCTTCAACCCAGTCAATTTCCTGTTGGTCGTATGTACGCCAGAAATAATTATTGGAAAGCCAGCCTTCGTAATGCTGAAGCTTGATTCTTTCAGCAATCACATAGTTTTCCCAAAGTTCGCCGATATCGTTGCGCAGAGCAAGTGTATTGAAGTTGGCAACCAGGGTGTTTCTGATTCCATTGTCCCAAAAATAGTAGCGTGGCGACTTCGAAATTTCTTTTCTCAAGTTTCTACTGTACCCTTCAATGCGGTAAATAATAAACACTTTTGTAAGCAAATCGAGGTAGCGTTCAACTGTTAACTTGTTTAATCCCACATTTTTAGCAAGTTCGTTTACCGACACTTCTTTTCCAATTTGAAATGCGAGCAAACGGAGAATATTGACAAGCTTGGCTGAATTCTTTATATTATCAAGAATAAGAATATCTTTCAGTAAGTACGAATTTATCAGTTCGTTCAGGTACTCTGTTTTTTGCTGATTATCTTTTATAGTAAGAACTTCGGGATAACTGCCGTAAATCAGCCGGTTTTCGAGCAACGACTCGGTTTCAATGGCATTTTCATAAGCCGTCAATTCACATTGCGCAATCGGATGTAACTGAAATGTATATTTTCTTCCGGTTAAAGGTTCGCCGGTTGATGACGAAATATCCAACGCCGAAGAACCCGTAATGATGATGTGCAGTCCTTCAATTTCATCAATCATCAGTTTTAATATCTGCCCGATATTTTCAATCTTCTGCGCTTCATCAATTACGAGGTATTTATTAGCCCCAATCAGATTTTTATATTCATCAAGCCCTTTTTGCTGAAGTTTTAAGCCGGTGGTGTAATCTTCACCATTCATATAAAGATAGGGCCCGTCGAGTTTTTTCATTATTTCTTTAAGCAAAACCGTTTTTCCTGTTCTGCGTGCCCCGGCAATAATAATTACTTTTCCGGGTTGTAACCGGTTTTCAATTCTGTCCTGTATTTTTCTGTAAATTACTGCCATACTACAAGCTGTTTATGTTTCCAGCGACAAATTTAGTATTAATTTTGTCAACCCAGTGACATATTTAGTATTAATTTTGTCATT
This sequence comes from Draconibacterium sp., assembly GCA_037442685.1. GTDB lineage: Bacteria > Bacteroidota > Bacteroidia > Bacteroidales > Prolixibacteraceae > Draconibacterium. The sequence goes on from JBBIPU010000090.1 coordinate 12,506, forward strand.
ACACTGACGAAATTAGCGTTAATTATGTCGTTGAGATCCTTAATTCATTATTATTACCGGTTATTATAATAGTCTGAGCTGGAATCAGACAAGCATGATGAAAAGAATTTATCACTGTTCAATTTCTAAAAAGAATATCATTCCCTCATCACGCTTATCTTGTTTCCATTGAAATGTCTTATTGTAAGAATACCTCCCTTTTCAAGCGGTTTCCAGCTCCATCCTTCACTGTTGGGTTGTTCGGTTTCGGGAATGGGCTGCTGGTTTACCAGTACTTCCGATGGTTTCAGTGTCAGCCTGAAAGTTTCGGTTGCATTTTTATCAAAAGTCTGGTAATTCAGAAGTGTTGATTTCACTTTATCTGCCGGTACTCCCGAACTCCAGAATTTATTTATTTCAGACTGATATTCCATGTGTTGAATTACAGAGGTTGAACTTAACAAATGGTTCTGGTCCGATGGGGCAAGTTCGGGTTTAAATGCCATCGACCGCAGATAATGCCGCACGTAATCTCCATATCCATCGGTCAGCCAGTTTTCATCGCGGGGGTAGCAATTTTTACCGTCGTTATCGACCATGTAAGTGGCCCAGCTTAGGGTTCGTATTGCATTGGTTACATATGAATTGTCTCCTGTAAGTGTCGCGTATTGCAACTCTGCCGAAGCCTGTCGCGAACTGTGGCTGTTGCCGGGAGTCTGGTAAGCGGTTTGTTCATTTACAACAACCACGCCGTATTTTTCCCACTCTTTATTTCCCAGTGTTTTATAAACCCAGTCGAAAATTCCTTTCACTTCGGTTTTCCAGTTTGGAAAATATTCAGGGTGGTTCATCATAAACTGGGCAAAAGTCACTGCATTGATCTGGGTGTCGCTCCAGCCCGGTACATCCTCGAAAAACGGCCCCCATTTGTTGGTTTTCAGCGGATATTTCTTCATCCAGTTCAGAATTGTTTCGAAGGATTTCTGATAGAGATTTACATTCCCTGCATTCAGTTTAATCAGGTTCAGGTAAAGTTCGAGTGTTGGCGCCCAGTTCGTGGTGTAACTGCTCATTTGCAGCGTTTTATCGTTTTGTTTAAGAATCCCGGTTTCTCCGGTGATTGCATTTACCTTAAACGGCAAAGGCGAATTGTTGTCATCCCCTTCTATAGTTTTGTCAGCCAATGTGTTGGCAATACTTATAGCAGCATCCAGATATCGTTTATCAGTGATATTTGGGTAGGAGTTTGTGGTGGTCATTTTATATAACTTCACAAGTTCAAATGCAAACGATCCGGCTTTATCAGGCTGGGTAAAACCGGGTCCAATGATCATGTCTCCATCGTAAATACCAGAATAAATCAAGGTATTGTAAGGATATGGAATGTTTGGCCAAACCGCATCAGCCGGTGAAAGAGAATGGGTGAGGTAGTAATCGGCAATAAATTTCATTTCTTCTTTTACCAGTTCATTTCCGGAATACCCGTAATAGAGATTCCATGACGAAAGCGCCATGGAAAACTGGTCGCCACCCACGCCGCGCCTGTCGTTAAAATCGGGACGCCAGACCTGGTGGTTCATGTAGTAGGGCAAACCGTTTTTATCCGTTCGCATGGTGTACCAGAAATTCCAGACCTGATTGATTACGAAATCGTA
>JBBIPU010000090.1:14239-17492 GCA_037442685.1 Draconibacterium sp.
CGTATAAAATTGTGCATGAATCAATTACAATCTGTTTTTTCATCAGTAAAAGAACCGCACATATTTCCAAACCCGCTTCAATTTTTTTAGTTTCGTACTGATTAAAATGGCATGATGAAATCAGTACTGAAATGAATAATAATGAGATTAATTTGTACGTCATATTGGGAAATTATTTTATAGTCAGGTTATTCAAATTCTGCAGCCTGATTTTGGTGCCTTAGCTATTAATTTTGATTTTCAAGTTCAACCGTTGCCCACAAATTACTGGTCGACAACTGAACTGCTTTTTGCAGGTTTTCAATGGATTTATCAGAATTGCCAAGTCCTTTGTCACCAAGTCCTTTCAGAAAATATGCATTCGAAAGCCGGGCATTTTCAGACTCCTTCTCACCAAATTTCGCAAAGAAATCAACTTCCGAACCTTGTTTTAACCGTTTGTTTCCTTCTTCAACTAATCTGTTAAAAACTTCGGCAGCCTTTGTTTTGTCTGCTAATTTAAGAAAACTCAGACCCTGATAATACGAAATGTAGTCAATTCGCCGGATTTCCTGTTGAGCTGAAAGTTTGAAGTAGCTTGTGGCTTTATCCTTTTCTCCCAAAGCTTCATAAGCTGATCCGATAAAATAATTAATCTGCGGACTTCTGGCATCTCCCATCCTTCTCCCTGAATTTTCAGGCGTTTCAACCGAAGCCAGAAATTGTTCCAGCGCTGGTTTATATTTTTTTTCGGCTATCAGTTGCTTTCCGTACAAAATATGCGCATCCACAGTAATATCACGCACTCTCGAGCTACCTTCGCGGAAATGGAAAATACTTTTAGCCAGATATTCCACCGATTTTTCGACCTGTCCGGAAAGGTTTAGAACCATGATTTCGCGAACAAAAGCATCATCACGCTGCTTTACAACTTCGCTGGCGCCTTCAAAAAGTCTGGCCCTCGTTTCTATAGGACTGTTGTTCATTTCGTACAGCGGATCAAGTTCGGCATAATAAACCGGTTCGTTCTTTTCGTAAGTAAATGCCTTTTCGTAAGCACTTATCGCTTTCTGCAAATCGTTCGAGTGATAGTAGTAACCCCAGCCAAGGTTTCTCCATGCAATTGCCAAAGAAGGTTCGCTTTCAACAGCTTTTTCCCAGCATGCCATTGCTTTTTCGGGCTGTTTGTCATACAGCAAATTTCCAAGATAATAATATGGTTTTGAATCTGAAGGATTGTATTTCGACGCTGTTTCCAGCACTTTCACAGATTCCATTCTGAAGGGGAATACATAATCGACCGGAAGTTTGGATGCTTCTTTGAAAAGATTCTCCGCTTCAGCTTTATTTCCTTTTTTATCCTGAAAATATCCCAGGTAATAAATGATTTCTGGATTTTTGCCTTTAAAACGCCGCAAAACATTTTCCGCTTCATCGTTAAATCCGTCGTTAATATAACCTGTTGCAAGTTGCAGGTAGTTCTGGTCGAAATCCCTCATTTTGCGGGTAAGTTCTGTTAGTAACTCATTTGCAACCTGTGCATTGCCCGATTCTTTTTCAGCCAGATACAATTCGTTTGCAGTCCTGAAATCGAGCGGATCGGATTCTGTGACGGGTTGTAAAATTGCTTTTGCGTCTCTGAAATTTCCTGTTTTGCGAAGGATTGAAGCTTTCAGGTTGATGGCGCTGTTATTCATAGTATTTGTCGAAAGCGATAGATCGACCTGTTCCAGCGCCTTGTTATAATCGCTTCGGAAGCATGAAATGCGTGCCAGTTCGAGGTAAGCCGCCGAATGCCAGGCATAATCCCAGGTAGCGCGGTAAAGCGTATCGATGGCATCTTCATATTTTCCCAGCGTTTTTAAAGTCAGTCCCTGAAAATAAAGCGCCTCGCAATTCGATGGACGGGTGTAATCTTTGGTGAGCCGTTTAATCGCAGTTCGGAAATATTTTTCAGCTATCTCGTATTCGCCGTTTTTGAGGTGCATGTTTCCAACAGCGGTATTGGTACGAATGTCGTTTGCATCGCGTCTCAGCGCTTCGTTGAAATAGTCCATCGCGTTCAAAGTCGGATTATAAAACTGCAAAATCCGGCTTCCGGTGAGGTACAATTCTTCTACAGTAGCAATGTCTTGGGGCAAGGCAGGTCGTTTTACTTCTTCCGGAAGTTTTTCGACTTTCTTTTCAGGTGCCGGAATATACCAAACCAAATATTCATTGGTTTCAACATTTGTCATCATTGTTGAAAGTTCGTTCATTTCGAACGGCAACTTTACTGGTATAAGTTCAGTAAATGTTTTTTCAGGGGAAATCTCTATAATTTTTTCAAATATTACCTTTGACCTGTTCATCAGGGTAATTTTGGCTTTGCTGATTTTCGAGGTGGAATAATATCCCAGGAAAACCTGACCGTCGCCTCGTTTTTCAAGGTTCACCGCGCCGTTGAGGTTGGCATTTTTAAATCCCTGGATATCTTTCACAGGGAACCAGTATTGTTTGAACGTTTTTACCTCGTAAGGCCTGATCCAACTGTAATCGGGCTGGTTGTCGGAAAAAGCCCCTACCATGATTTCGACATAAGGGCCGTCATTTTCGGTGAGCAAACCTTCAGTTGCCTGTCCCTGCGGACCCGAACCCCATTCCCACAATTTGGCTCCTTTCACAATGTTGTGATCGCCGATGTGCACCGTACCTGTTTCTTTGCCATGGTCGTAGGCGCCCATAAAATCTTCTTTCAGATCATAGGCAAAATAAGAATTCTGATGCACTGAGTTGATCCACCAGCTGATGTCTACGCCTTTGGTAAAATCTTCACCATTATAAACTTCAGTCGAAAACGGCCAGCGGGTAAAACTGTTTTTGGCATGGTAAACCGCCGTGTTCACACTGGGTGGGAAAATTACCTGGTAATTGCTGTTGGTGTGAGCAGCCACATTTGCCCAGTACAAAAAGCTGTTTGTGAATGGTGTCGGATTGTGAATTTTCACTTCGGCCTGAAAAACTGATTTGCCGGGGAACATCGTAATTCCGATCGTCCACCGCATTTGATGACGGGGCTCTGTTTCACCAATCCAGATGGTTTTGCTGCCATCGGCGTTTTCTTTCAAATCGTAATTTACAGGAAGAAATGTAGATGCCCTGTGATGATGGATGACGCACCATTCGATCCCGCCCGAAACCCAGGCGCCTGTCATTCCGATGTTCGACGGTTTTACCACGTTGTTTTTATAAACAAAATTATAATTGTCGGTTTTGTCGGTAGCGTAGTAAAGTT
>JBBIPU010000091.1:0-17443 GCA_037442685.1 Draconibacterium sp.
GAAAAAACCACAACAAGAAAAAAAGTAACACTTAATCCTTTCGAGATATCATTTAACAATTCCAGATTGAAAAGGGCCGAAATCCATTGCATAATTATGGTTGTAATGAAAAGTATTACCACTGTTTTGCTTCTTTTTTCCAAAGAAAACAGAGCCGATATATAAATAGCCGTGTAAGCCACGCTGAATAAAATCCGGTGCAAATGAACCGGCAGAACAGGCACTGCAAAAGCGGTAAAAATTGCTGAAAAAAGCAATATTGAATTCCAGAGAGAGTTTAAACCAAAATCGATTATTTTCATCTTATTAAATTTTAAAATCAAACTTAAAAAAAAATAAACCTCAATTAAACGATTCTGTTTGATAAATCACAGGTAAATTATTTATTTTTGATTTATATAATCGTACGATTTATGAATGAATACCCAATTTTTGTAATTGTTGCATCACTAATTATTGGTTACGGTTTGTTTTCGAAGTTAGCCGAAAAATCAATTATTACGCCCCCGATGGTATTTGTTTTAGTTGGTTTAATTGTAAGCTTTTTCAGGTTCGATGTTGCAAAAACAGGGCTTCTCGCGCCGCTTGTAAAAGTTATTGCCGAACTTACTCTTATTCTTGTTTTGTTTCTCGATGCATCTACCATCAATCTGAAAAAACTTATCAGCGAACGCCAGCTACCCATTCGTTTGTTGCTGATTGGCTTACCATTAACAATGTTGCTGGGTATTTTAATTGCGATACCCCTTTTCCCCGATATGAATATCTGGGTTGTGGCGCTCATGGCGTTAATACTCTCTCCCACCGATGCAGCGCTTGGTCTGGCCGTTGTTACAAGTAAATATGTTCCCGAAAAAATAAGACAAACAATTAATGTTGAAAGTGGGTTAAACGATGGTTTTGCATTACCGCCAATTCTGATTTGTATCGCTGCTTTGTCGATTCACGAAGCGTATGGATCGGGATTTTCTTACTGGGGCCTGTTTACGCTCAAACAATTTGTATTTGGCCCCATTATTGGCGGCCTGGTTGGGTGGATTGGCGGCAAACTTGTTGAAAAGGCCACACAACGGGAGTGGATGAACACAACCTTTCAACAGTTAATATCACTTTCTCTGGCCATCCTCGCTTACATACTGGCTGAAAAAGTCCACGGAAATGGCTTTATTGCCGCCTACTTTGCAGGTTTATTGCTTGGCACAACAACACATACTGTCCGCGAGCGGATTCACGAGTTTGGCGAAGCCGAAAGCCAGGTACTTCAACTTTTAATCTTTCTGCTGTTTGGTATGGTACTTATTCCTCTTTCGTATATACATTGGGATTGGCAGGCCTGGGTTTATGCAATACTTAGTCTTACTGTGATCCGCATTTTACCTGTAGTTTTATGCCTTGCGGGAACCGGTTTGTCAAGGGGAACAAAATATTTCATCGGATGGTTTGGCCCGCGTGGAATTGCATCGATACTTTATCTGTTAATGGTGGTCATCGAACTTGGTTCAGCCGGAATGGAAAAAATGATTTCGGTAATTGTTTTAACAGTTACGCTTAGTATTTACCTGCATGGGATTTCTGCAAATCCACTTTCGAAATTGTACAAAGTTTAAAATGAATAGAAATTAAATACATAACTAATAAAAATGAATATGAATAAAATCTGTTTTTTACTGGCAATTTTCTTGATTTATTTATTGCCTTCATGCGAAAAAAAAGCCATTCAGGTAGCAGCGCCACTCGAAGTTACAGTTACAGGAGTGCTGCAACAGGATGTCAGGCTCGAATCGGAATACACCGGTCAAACTTACGGGCAGTCTGATATTCAGATCAATCCCCGCGTTGACGGAGTAATACTGAGTTTGAATTTTAAGGAAGGTAATTTGGTTACCAAAGGTCAGTTGCTTTACACCATCGATCCGGTGCCTTTTCAGGCTAAGGTGAGCGAAGCCGAAGCTTCACTGGCTGAGGCTCAGGCCAATTTGGCAAAGGCAAAATCGGATTTGGACATGATTGAACCTCTTGCAAAAATAAATGCAGTAAGCCAGCGCGAACTGGTGGCAGCCAAAGCCGCTTACGAAGCTGCCAATGCAATGATTAAAGCGGCTGAAGCTACGCTTACCAATGCAAAAATAAAATTGAGCTATTGCAGAATTACTGCGCCAATTGCCGGATTAATTGGTATTTCAAAAGTACGGGTTGGCGACTTTGTGCAGCCCGGACCCATGTCGGTTTTAAACACCATTTCCGATTTGGGAGATATGAGGGTTCGGTTTACACTCAGTGAACAGGAATTTTTGCGTATTTACAAGGAAGTATCTTCCGAAAATTCAAAGTTAAAAGGAGCCGGAAAATCAATTAAACTGGTTTTATCCGATGGATCTGTTTATCCAATCGAAGGTCAGTTGAGTTTTGTCGACCGGCAAATCGATCCTTTAACCGGCGCTTTAACATTTGAAGCGGCATTCCCGAATCCCGATAAATTACTGCGCCCCGGTCAGTATGTAAAAGTGAAATTAGTTACCGATGTTCGCCCCGGGGCATTGGTTATTCCGCAGCGTGCAGTTATAGAAATGCAGGGTATTCAGCAGGTGTATGTGCTTGGCGACAGCAGTAAGGTTAATTTACAGATTATTAAGGCCGGGCCGACATTTGAAGATGCTTATGTTGTGGAAACCGGTTTGAAACCGGGCGACAAAATCGCTTTTGGCGGAACCCAGCTTTTGCGAAACGGAACTGTTATCACTCCCAAAATGGTTGACTGGAAACCAGGGATGAAAGTTCAATAAAATCCACATATAAATTAATCTGAAAATCTTATGGGAGAATTTTTTGTCCGACGACCAATAGTGGCCATGGTAATCAGTATCATTATTGTAATACTGGGTTATCTTGCCTTGCAAAAAACACCGGTGGCACAATATCCCGACATTGTTCCGCCCATGGTAAAAATAACCACTTCGTTTACAGGGGCCAACGCATTAAATGTTGAACAGGCTGTTGCCACACCCATCGAACAAAAGGTGAACGGTGTTGAAAACATGCTCTACATGAAATCGATCAACACCGCCGATGGCGCACTTACCATTGAAGTAACCTTCGATGTGGGCACCAACCTCGATAATGCGAACATGCTTACCCAAAACAAGGAAAAACAAGCCGAACCGTTCCTGCCACAAAGTGTGAAACAACAAGGAGTTTCAATCAAGAAATCGTTGTCGTTTCCCATGTTGCTTTTTACGGTTACTTCCGAAAATCCCGAACTCGATGCAAAGTTTCTGAACAATTATGCGAGTATCAATATTGTTGATGCATTGGCCAGAATCAGGGGCGTTGGTGAAGTTACGCTTTTTGGAAGCGATTATTCAATGCGTATTTGGCTGAACGCCAGCAAAATGAATAAACTGGGTATTAATGTCGATGAAATTAAAAAAGCGCTGAACGACCAGAACATGATTTCACCCGGGGGAAAATTCGGGGCAGAACCCGCTCCTCCCGGAACCGAGTTTACGTATAGCGCCACGCTTCAGGATCGGTTGGTAACCGAAAAACAATTTGCAGAGATAATCATTAAAAGCAAAGAAGATGGGTCGCGCGTTTTACTTGGCGATGTTGCAAGAATTGAACTGGGAACCGAAAACTACAGTTCAACTGCACGCCGAAACGGAAAGCCCACAGCTGCAATTGCCATTTATCAGATGCCGGGCAGTAATGCCCTTGAAGTTGCCGCCAATGCAAAAGCTGTAATGGAAGAAGTTTCGAAACAGTTTCCAAAAGACCTCTCTTACCAGGAATCGCTTGATACCACCCTTGCAATTACAGAGGGGATTACAGACATTGTACACACGTTGTTTGAAGCAATTCTGCTGGTAATTCTTGTGGTATTTATTTTCCTTCAAAACTGGCGCGCTACTTTAATTCCACTGATTACTGTACCGGTTTCGTTGCTTGGAGCCGTTGCAGTTTTTCCGTTACTTGGATTCTCTATAAACACCTTGTCGCTGCTTGGACTTGTGCTGGCCATCGGGATTGTGGTTGACGATGCCATTGTAGTGGTTGAAGCCGTAATGCACCACATTGAACACGGAAAAACTCCCCGCGAAGCAACCATTCAGGCGATGAAAGAAGTATCGGGGCCGGTGATTGCGATTGCCTTGATTTTGATTGCAGTATTTGTTCCGGTTGCAATGACACCCGGTATTACAGGCCGGTTTTACCAGCAGTTTGCACTAACCATTGCTGTCTCTGTTGGCTTCTCTGCATTCAGTGCGTTATCACTCAGCCCCGCCCTGTGCGCCATGCTGCTGAAACCAACAAAACCACTTGAAGAGCAAAAAGGATTGTTGCCGAAGTTTTACCGTGGGTTTAACAAAGTTTTCGGAAGTGTAACCAACAAATATTTGGGAGGTGCCGGATTCTTCGCAAAAAAATCATTACGTGTGGTTGGGTTGCTTCTTGTGGTTACCCTTGTTGCCGGACTTTTGGGAATTAAAGTTCCTCCCGGGTTTATACCTGAAGAGGACATGGGATATGTGCTCATCAACATTAACACTCCACCGGCATCATCGTTGCAAAGAACCGATGAAATTGCAAGGAAGGTAGAAGATATTCTTTCGAAAGAAGAAGTTTTAAAAGCTTATACCACAATTAACGGGTTCAGCTTGCTTACAGGTTCTTATTTGCCTTCAAACGCTTTTATTTTCGTGTCGCTGAAAGAGTGGGGAGAAAGACCTGAAATGACAGCCGCACAGCTTGCCGATAAATTAAATAAAATTTTTGGCGCCGAAATTACCAACGCAACAGTAATGGCTTTCGGGCCACCAGCCATTCAGGGTCTGGGTGCATCGGCAGGGTTCAGTATGATGTTGCAGGACCGGGGTGGAAATACACCGCAATATCTCGAACAACAAACCAAAGCTTTTATTGCAGCAGCACAAAAACGGCCAGAAATCAAACGTATTTATTCGACCTATAACGCTGGTTCGCCACAGATTAAGCTCGAAATTGACAATGAAAAGGCGATGAAACTTGGAATTCCGGTTTCAAAAGTTACCGAAGCCCTGGGTTCATACCTTGGGGCAAGTTATGTAAACGACTTCAACCGGTTTGGCCGTCAGTACAAGGTGTTTATTCAGGCCGAAGGACAAGACAGACTAAATGCTGAAGCGTTACAATCGATTTATATTAAAAACAGCGATGGCGATATGTTACCCATTTCGACACTGGTTACTGCAACAAAAGTTACCGGTCCCGATTTTACCAACCGCCTCAACCTTTTCCGCGCTGCCGAAATCGGAGGTCAGCCGGCCGATGGCTACAGCAGCTCTCAAGCCATGAAAGCACTGGAGGAAGTTGCTGCTCAGGTTCTTCCTTCGAATATGAGTTACGATTATATCAACCTGTCGTACCAGGAAAAACACTCGCCGCCGGCTGCCACAGTATTTGTCATGGCGCTTGTGTTTGTATTCCTGATTCTTGCAGCCCAGTACGAAAGCTGGAAACTGCCGTTCAGTGTTTTGCTGGGAACACCGTTTGCCGTGTTCGGCGCATTCCTTGGATTATTTCTAGCCAGGTTTGCCAACGACGCCTACGTAATCAATGTATTTGCTCAAATCGGGTTGGTCATGCTCATCGGTCTTGCGGCTAAAAATGCAATTTTGATTGTTGAGTTCGCCAAGATGGAACACGAAGCTGGTAAGCCATTATTGGAATCAGCAATGACATCTGCAAAATTACGTTTCAGACCTATTCTGATGACAGCTTTCGCCTTTATTCTGGGGGTTGTTCCCCTGCTTACCGCTACAGGTGCAGGTTCGCAGGCCCGTATTGTAATGGGGATGGCCGTTTTCAGCGGGATGCTCATTGCTACCATTCTGGGCGTTTTAATCGTACCCGGATTATTTGTAATGATTGAAAGTATGGGTAAGAAAAAGGCGGCAGTGCTTGCTGAAACTAAAAAAGAGGAGGTTAAGTAAGATGAAAAAATTAATATACACCTCGGTAATATTGTTGGCCATCTTCTCATCATGCATGGTTGGCAAAAAATATTCGCGCCCTGAAATGAAAACCAATGAAGCGTGGATGAATCAAAACAAGTTTGTAAACACGCCCGATTCGATCAGTAACCTGAAATGGTTTCAGTTATTTAACGATCCGGTTTTAAACGGACTGATTGACTCGGCGCTGATGTACAATTACAACCTGTACAATGCCGCGCTGCGTATCGAACAGGCCCGCGCTGCTTATGGAATTGCAAAAGCAGATTTGCTGCCTTCGGTTGGTTACAGCGGAGGGGCCGAGTTAAACAGTCATACTTCGAACAATTTCAGCGTGCTGGCTACGGCTTCGTGGGAAATCGACTTCTGGGGGAAACTCAGGCATGCAAAAAAAGCTGCTTACGATGAGATTCTTGCCAGTGAAGAAGGATTAAAAACTGTGACAACAACATTGATAAGCGACGTGGCCACTTATTATTTCCTGATGCGCGATCTGGATAACCGTCTGGCAATTGCAGAACGCACTGTGCAAAGCAGAACTGAATACTATAAACTGATAGATGAAAGATTTAGAGGCGGCGATGTTTCGGAACTCGACCAATTGCAGGCTAATCAGCAGTTACAGGTGGCAATTGCCACGGTTAACAGTGTTAAACGGCAACTGAATGCCACCGAACGCAGTCTTAACATTCTGCTGGGGCAGACTCCGCAAAGTATAGCCCGCGGTATCGAAAATATTGACCAGCAGGTACCACCAGTTATACCCGCCGGATTGCCTTCATCTTTGCTTGAACAGCGTCCCGACGTTAAACAGGCGGAATATAACCTGATGGCTGAAACAGAACGTATCGGCGTGGCACAGGCAATGAGATTTCCGACAGTCAGCCTCACTGGTTTTCTGGGTCTGATCAATCCCGATATCAGTTCATTGTTGTCCGATGCATCGTTTGCCAGCAATGCCGCAGCGGGAATTTTAGGTCCTGTTTTTGCGTTTGGCGCCAATAAACGCAGGGTTGAATACCAGAAAAGTCAGGCTGAAATTGCTGCAAACATTTATGTGAGTACTTATTTGTCAGCTCTCGGAGAAGTGGAAGATGCCCTGGTTTCGGTGGAAACCTACGCCAATGAATACGAAGCAAGAAAACAACAGGCAGACGCTGCCGGTAAGTCATTGAAACTTTCCCAGGAACGGTATAACAGCGGTTATACTGATTATCTTGAGGTACTGATTGCCGAAAATTCGATGCTCGATTCAGAAATACTTGCATCAGCTACCAAAGCACAGCAGTTATCTTCATTCATATATTTGTATCGTGCAATGGGCGGTGGCTGGTAAACAATATTACACCGATTTAAACAACAAAAGCTGTTACCTGATAACAGCTTTTGTTGTTTAAAAATCGCCTCAATCACCTGATAATTAGAGTCAATCAGGGTTTTAAAATTTACATGACACAGATAACAGATATTGATTTACAGTTTTACCATTAATTCTGGTGTTTATTCAATTGCATTTCCTGTATCTGCTTTTGCAAAGCAATTACGGGTTTTTGATTTAGCCTGGCCACACCGGTTTCAGGCGGGTCGAGCGCTAAAATTAAATGACCACTTTCAAAGAAGGTGGATTTCTCAGTTCAATTAAAATCAATTAATATTATTTCTATGACCAGATTTATTCAGATTGCTCAGCCACAGTAATCCTTCCGCTTTTTGCTGCTTCGGCAAGCACCTGAAAGTCTTTTTCGGTTTGTCTGGCATACGAAAAAGCAAACCGTGACATGGCCTTATCCAGTTCATTACCTTTACCAGCGTAACCGGCAATCATGGCTGCGTCGCCCGATCTGGCATGTGCCAGCGCCAATGCCCATCCACACAAAGCAGTGTATTGCGGCATATTTTTAATTTTAGTTTTTTTCGGATCGAATTCAACCCCACCTTTCATATCGCGCAACTGCCTGATATAAAAATGAATGCCCTCCGATTCTCCCCATCCTAAAAAAATATCGGGTGCTGCCTGAATAATCCGCTGTCCGGCAACAACACGCTGTCCGTGATTACTGTAAACCGATTTTTCCACAAATGATTCCAATACTGATGGTTGCGCTTCCTTTACCTGTAAAAACAACGGATCTCCCGAATGATTTCCTTTTAAAAAGATTACCCAGCAACGTGTGCCAACACTTCCAATGCCAACCACTTTGCGAACCACATCAACAATACTGTAATGCTTTAAAAGTTGCTTTTTCTCATCTGAAAGAGAATTGAAATATGATTCGAGCACTGATCCCAAAGCTTCTTCAATGGGTCTTCCGGCTTGTGAATGAGTTTCGCGCACAATAAAAGGCGAATTTACCCGGAGCAGGTTTTTTTCGTCAACAATATCGGTAAGTTTTGCCAGCACCTGCATGTGGGTTCGTTTACTGGCTTTCTCGAAAATCCTTTCAGCGCCTTTTCTGGCTGATGGCGAGATTACATTTAAAATATCGCTGCCTTTTATCGTTTCGTAATAAAGTTGAATGTAACCCATGTTCGCATACTTTTTCATGTGTTTGCGGTACGATTTAACAGCAGCCAACACTGATTCTTCACACATTTTATCCTTGGCTCCAAGAAACCGTCCTGCAGAAACGATGCTTGTTGTAAGCCGTTTTAAATCCCATTCCCAGGGGCCCGGCAATGTTTCGTCAAAATCGTTAATACCAAAAACAAGGTTTCGCTCTGCTGAACCAAAAACCCCAAAATTGGAAACATGCATATCGCCGCAGGCCTGAACTGTGATACCTGCTGTTTGTGGTCCCGCTGCCATATCCGCAGCCATTACCGCAGCGCTGCCGCGGAGAAAAGCAAAAGGTGACGTGAGCATTCGGGTGTAACGGATAGGCACCAAAAACGGAAGACGGGTTTTCGCCTGTTCTTCAAGAATGTCAACCGGATCAACCCGGTTTTCTGCACGTTTATATTCGCCATGCATTTCGCGCGGAAATTTTTCGCGCAGCGCTTTGCCTGCTGCCATTCGTTCCTTAACACTGGTCAGATTTGAGTGTAAAAGATTGTTATCTGTTGTCATTTTTAAGATGAAAAGATTGTTATTACTACTTTCAACTATAATTAACAGAAATTTAAGGAAATAATCCAGATGAATAAATACCAAATCGTAAGTATTTTCCTACATTTAAAATATCAGTATTTTTAAGGTAATTAAAAATGCTATTTTATAATTGTTTTTCAATTTAAAGGAATAATGATTAAATCTGCATTGGCACAGAGACTTTCATTTGTAATCACAGTACTTATAATTTTAACAGATTTTTTCTGTGTAAATTCCCAGGAGCTTGAACCTCGTGCTTATACAAATCTTCCGGTAGGTTTGAATTTTGTTGTTGCCGGTTACAGCTACTCCTCAGGAGGAGTGTTGTTCGACCCGGCCATTCCGCTTGATAATGCAAGTATAACCACACACAGTTCTTTGTTCGCTTTTGCCCGTTCCATTAAAGTGGGAAAGATATCAGGCAAATTTGATGCAATTTTACCTTATGCCTGGCTTTCAGGCAGTGCCGATTTTATGGGAGAACGCGGTTATCGCGAGGTTTCAGGGTTGGCTGATCCCCGGGTGCGGATGTCGGTTATCTTTATTGGCGGGCCCGCTCTCACGCTTTCAGAGTTTAAGGATTATAAACAGAATTTTGTAATGGGGGCAAGTCTGCAGGTTTACCTGCCTTTGGGGCAGTACGATCCGGATAAACTTGTCAATCTGGGCACAAACCGTTTTACTTTTAAACCCGAAATTGGCATTTCGAAGACCATTAAACAGTTAATACTTGAACTGGCGCTGGCAGGCCAGTTTTATACAGTGAACAACAATTATTACAATGGTCAAACAATGTCGCAGGATCCCATCGGTTCTGTTCAGGGACATGTAAATTACAACTTCAGGGGTGGTATCTGGGCAGCGTTGGACGGCACATTTTATTGGGGAGGGCGCTCAACCTACAATGGAGTTGAAGGCAATAACCTGCAGGAGAACTCGCGATTTGGGCTTACAATGGCTGTTCCGTTTGGCATTCATCATTCAATAAAACTCAACTTAAGTACAGGCGCTTCAACACGCACCGGAACTGATTTCGATGCTGTTACACTGACATGGCAGTACCGTTGGGGAGCCGGTTTGCCAAAAAGAAAAAAATCATAAAGTTTAATGACTGTCCTGATAATATTTGTTTGATATTTGACATAAAAAATACTAATTAATAAGTATTGCCCATATTTCAAACAGGTTCTAATTTTACACCTCAAAACAATAAATGCCACATTGATATTAACATGCAAACAATCTGTTTTTTAAATTTAAAATTTCCATTTTGCAAAGATAAACAGACTGATTTGAATAAATGATTAATGCATGGATTCAGCCTGTATTAACTGAAGAAATTATTTTAAACAATTAAATTTATTAGCACATGAAAAGAAAGCTTTTTACACTGGCTGTAATTGCCACCCTGGGTTTCCTTTGGGGATGTTACCCCGACGGGGCAGAGTATTATGAAGAAACCGACATTGTTTACACCAACTACGATGATACGTACAATTTTGCAAGCAAGGGAACTTATTCCATTCCTGATAAAATTGTAAAAATCACAGGTAATCTGGCAGATGGCGAAGACCCTGAATTCGTGAAAGAACCTTACAACACACAGATTCTGCAGAAAATTCAAAGCAATATGACAGCTATGGGTTATTCAAAAGTAACTGATCCTGCAACTGCTGATTTGGTATTGTTCCCGGCTGTATGGACAAACACCACCGTTTATTACTACTACGATTACTGGTGCTGGTATTACCCGTATTATTGTGGTTGGGGATGGGGATATCCTTCGGTTACATCTTATACAACCGGCACACTTTTAATGACTTTGGTTGCTGATGGTGAAGAATATGTTCAGCCTACAAATGTTTGGACTGCTGCTGCAAATGGACTCATGTCAGGGTATTACGATATTACCCGCGTGAATACTGCTATCGACCAGGCATTTAAACAATCGCCATATCTGAGCACAAAGTAATTCACCAATAAACTAAAATGAAAATAGTTATGAAAAAGATATTTTTTGTTTTCCTGTTAACAGGAATCATTACAGCAACACAGGTAAAAGCACAGGAAAGTTTATTTTCCATTCAGTATTCAATGGGATTTGCCACCGGAGATTTGAAAAGTTTTAACAGCGCAGCCAGTTTCCGCGGAGTGAGCTTTGAATACCGCTATATGATGCAACCATCAATGGGCGTGGGTTTCGAAACAGGCTACAACCTGTTTTACGACCGTATGGATTATGCAACATACACACAGGGGACTGAATCACTTTCGGGTATTCAATACCGCTACACTCATGCAGTGCCGGTTTTGGCAGCATTCGATTATTACCTGAAACCCGATACACAGTTTAATCCTTTTGTTGGTCTGGGAATTGGAACATTATATACCAACCGTGATTTGGATATGGGAATGTTCACCATGGAATCTGACGTTTGGCAGTTTGCACTTCGTCCCGAGGTTGGCGTACTTGTTACAACACCAAGCGTTGATTTTATACTTGCCGCCAAGTATTTCAGTGGTTTTAAAGCCAATGATACTGAAGGACAGCAATATTTCACCATTAATGTCGGGCTTGTTTTCTAAAAAGAAAGTTTAGTTAGATAGTAAATAAAATCTGCGATTCCGGTAAATATCCGGATCGCGGATTTTTTTTTTAGGAATGGTTAGTAAAAGTTATATTTCTTCAAATCCAACGGGTTGGTGTGTTTGCAGAAATGTTATTGTGTAGGAAATGGTGTAACGCGACACGTGTCGGATAGCGTTTTTCATTGTGGCTTTTTTATAAATATGTGATGCCTCCGGCATCATTTCGATTAAGACCATAAAAATCATATTATTCGACAATGAACAACCTCATTTTCCAGGTTTCTTTAACCTTAGTGGCACGATTGCCATCGGAAAATAACAAACCTTATTCACCTTCTGATTTGGATACAATCCGTGGTCCATAAACCTGTAGGTATTTGAAAAATAAAATAAAAGGTTAAACAACAATCCTAATTTTTAAAAAGTGCAGCCTCACTTCCCTGTAATGTATTGCCAGTAATTAAAATTAAGTATTTTTGGTTGCTTCAAAAGTGAGTTTACTGATTAATATTTTAACGACTGTATGATGACAAATTATCAGAGCTACAGGCTGTTTTTCAGGTTTATTGATACCTTTTTGCCTTCAGGATTTCGGAATATAAACCGCCAGGATCCCCTGATACTGGAACTTGAAGAGATGATGGAAAACAACAGGCAGTTTTTCTATATTGCAGATGTAATCCGGGTTAAAATACTTTTTACCAGTAAAAGGAGCGTTCAAATGATTAACACCGAACCTGATGATGTTACACCTGATATCTTTTTCGAAGTCAGGCATCCCGATGAATTGGATAAACACAATGTTTTACGTGAAAAAGTATTTAAAACAGCACATGGTCTATATAATTCAAAAAAAGGGGAAATGATATTGTCGGGCTGTACAAGATATCGCAATGGCCAGAACGAATATGTACCTGTTTTATCTCAAGCCTATTTTTTTAACACTAAAACCCCGAATAAAACCGTTTATATGATTATGATTTTCACTGAGATTGACATGTATCCAAAAACATTATGGGAAAATCATCACTATTTTGGTGACGACATGTCGTATTTCAGATATCCCGACAAACATTTGATGAAAACAGGAAACATCTTCAGCACCCGGGAATTTGAAATTATTCATTTACTGGCAAAAGGGCTGAATACCAAACAGATTGCAGAAAAACTATACATCAGTCCATTTACAATAAACACCCACCGCAGCAATATTCTTCAAAAATCGGGTAAGGCTAATATGCAGGAAGTGATAGCCTGGCTTGCGGAACTCGGAATGATATAATCGATTTAAAGCTCAGTCATCTGTTTTTTTATTCTCCCTTTAACCGCTTTATTCCTTCAACCAGCGGATGCCAACCGTAAATAACTGTAATGCGAAAACCGTCCATTTTCAAATCCTTTTCATCAGAGTCGTTAACCGTTGTATTGTATGAAAGTGTTAGCTGCATGTTATCATTCAAATGGTAACCGGGTGTGCCACCTAACGCAATATAGCCGAGCGAATTGCCTGGGTGTAATACTGAGTAAACCTGACACCATTCGTTGCCAGCGCATCGAGGTTTGGTGTTTTTATTTCGCTGCCAAACATGCCCATATCAGAATACCCCATATCATCGGCCAGAATGATAACGATATTAGGTCGCTTTCCTTCGGTCTGCTTTGAAGTCTGGCCAAACGCAACCGTCACCATTATCAACAGTACGGCCGCAATTAAAAGATTTCGTTTCATATAGATTCCTGTATATTTTTGATTTTGCACTTTCAATGTACCGAGTTGGTAAGGCTCATTATATAATAATGGCATTGTAACAAAGACGAAAGTTAGATATTTATTAAAAAGAAAGTTCATTGTTACACGAATTGTTGGGGAAAATACTTACAGTTAAGTATTGCCCGAAAATCAGGAAGGAAGTAATTTTCACACGTTTTTTAGACCTTATTTAATACAGCTATGAGAAAAGTTAATCAAAGGTTGAATTCAAAAAAAATCTCCTTAATTGGTTTCTCCTTTTTACTTTTTTTTCAGATACATACATTTGCCCAGACAGAAACACCTGAAAAGAAATGGCATTTTCTGACCGATGTTTACCTGATGTTTCCCAATATAAACGGAGAAACAGGAATAGGTGAACTGCTTGCGCCCATTGACGCCAGTGCAGGCGATGTTTTCAGCAAACTAAAAATTGGCGGAATGTTTTATTTTGAGGCTCAAACCAGCAAGTGGGCACTTACTTCCGACATTGTTTTTATGAACCTGAACGAGGACATTACTGCAAACAAAATCATTGAATCGGGTAAAGTTACAGGGAAACAGTTTATCTGGGAAGCAGCCGCCTTATATAGGCTTACCCCTTTTTGGGAAGTTGGAATTGGTGGCCGGCTGAATAACCTTGAAGTAGGTATTGATGCCAGCCGCAAAATGATACCTTCAGGAACTGAAGAAGTATCGGAAAACAAAACAGCAACCTGGTACGACCCGGTTATCATTACCCGGCTGGCGACCGATATCGATGGTAAATGGCTGTTTCAGTTCAGGGGCGATGTGGGAGGATTTGGAGTTGGCTCTGACATAACCTGGCAATTAGGCGGTTACGTGGGGTACCGGTTTACAAAAGTTTTTCAGTTAACAGGTGGTTACCGCATTTTATCGATGGATTACAACAAGGATGTTAAAAACACACAGTTCGTATTTAATGTCGATGAGTTTGGGCCGGTTATCAGGTTGGGATTTAATTTCTGAAAGGACTTAAAACAGAACAATAGTATTAACAATATCATCCTTCGACTATGCTACCATTGACAGATTTTTTTATATGCCATTTCGACTACGCAGGAGGAGAAATCTCTATTATTGAAACAGATTTCTCCTCTTCGTGCCTCAGATTCGAAATGACAGCGTTGATGCAGTCTTCTGTCATTTTCACATTGTGCTCATTGAAAATCAGGTTATAGCTCAGTCTGACAGTCTCCCTGAGCGCCCGCATGAATGACGATATCGGGCAGGTAGTCGAAGGATGGTTTTACTAACTGTGCGATTTTGATATAAAATTTTAATACTAAATTTGAACATAATTAATCATTAAAAACAATTAAAATCATTTAAATTATGAAACGGAATTTATTGACAATTACTCTGATGTGTTTTTGCGCAGTTGCAATGGCACAGGAAAACAGGTTTTCATTAAGCGGAGGTTATGCATTTGGCAACATTGAAGAAGCAGATACCGATGCCACGGGTTTCAGAATTAACGCAGTTTATGAATTCAATCCCGGCGCCGGTAGTTTTTCACATGGTTTTGCTTTTGGATACATTGGAACCAGCGCCGATTTTACTTCGGCCACTGCGACATCCAAGTACGATATCAACTCATTCCCGATTTATTATGCGCCAAAATTATCCATAGGCAAAGGAAATTTAAAGGGTTTTGTGAAAGGCGCTTTGGGAACGCATATTACCGGATTTAAACGCACGGGAACGCTCACTGAGATTACATCGACCGACATGGGTTTCTATGGCGGACTGGGTGCCGGGGGTAGTTTGAACCTTGGAGAAAAACTCTTTATAAGCGCCGAATACGAATGGGCATACATGAGCAACAGTTACTATCGCGATGGATTTATCAATTCGGCAATGGCTGGAATTGGATTCAGGTTTTAACAATTTAAATAATTTAAAAAAGATATTAATTTATCTGCAGTAACTCACCCTCTTCTCCCTCTCTGCGCGCAGAGAGGGACGATTCGGCGGCAGACGAATCAGGATGAGTAAAAGAATATATAATTCAGTATCAATCTATAGCATTTACAATCATTTATGACTCGTAAATTGAGGATTATCATAAAACAAATAACAATTAATAAAAATCAAATTACAATGAAAAAAATCATTTTCACTTTTTTTGGTGTGGCCATATTGGCCATGGTTTTTGGCCAGTCGCTTAAAGCCCAGTCGAGCAAGGAAGAAACCGATTTTTACCAATCCATTTTTGGAATGGCAAAAAAGGAAGTTGTTGCAGGTTTCCTTCAGATTGAAAGCAGTAATCCATTCTGGGCGTTATATGACGAGTATGAAACAGCCAGAAAAGAGCTGGGAAAAAATCGTTTGGATGCATTAAACGCTTATGTGGAAAACTATGATAAAATGGATGAAGCAAAATACGATGAAACCATTAGCAAAATGATCTCGCTTCGCGACAGCAACGATAAACTGCTGGATAAATATTACAAGAAAATCAAAAAAGCTTCGGGTTCAAAAGTCGCAGCACAATTCTTTCAGCTGGAATCCTATTTCCTGAGCCAAATCAGAGCAACAATTATGGAGGAAATTCCTTACATCGGCGAATTTGACAAGTAATAGTTGTTACCCGTAATCTATAAAAAAGACCTGAGATAAGTTTATAAAACTCAGGTCTTTTTTGTTTTTGATGAAAAATTTAATTACCGGCAAGTATTGACCATGAATTGTAAATAACGTAAATTCAACATATTATTCAATACGGTATAATTATGGTAAAAGTAAATTATCTGCAGCTGAGAATAGGTATTTTACTATTAATGTGTTTGCTGATTGTTATGCCTTCATTCAGTCAGACCGAAAACCCGGTTCCCGAAGGCCATACCGGTATAGTTCAGGACGATCCAAGCCAGTTTATCACCCGCGCCGAATTATATAATGAACTAATGAAACTTCAGAGCGGTGATTTTCTGAATTTTACCACATTCAGAAGCGTAATTGCGCTGGGGAAAAGATTTTCCACCCGTTTCGAAATTCCCTACATATATAATTCCTCCACTGCATCCGGTTATGATAACTCAGGAATTGGAGATATTTCGGTCAGGTTGCTGGGTTATAAGATAAATCAGTCGCCTAACACAGCTCTTGCGGCTTCTATTGAATTTAGTTTCAACACAGCCCGGTCTCCTTTGCTGGGCACCGGAAAAAATATAATAGTTCCGTTAATTTCGTACAGCAGGATATTTGGTGAAAAGAAAACGATTGTTTCTGTGCTCTTTGAGCAGTTTTACTCTTTATGGGGAGATGAATCGCGGAAGGATATAAACTGGTCAAAACTTCAGGCTCTTTATCTCAAAGGCTGGTCAAAAAATGTCTGGACCCTGGTTGCGCCTGAGTTATTTATTGATTACAACAATATGGGTGCATCAATGAACCTTGAAGCAACTATGTATTACCGGTTTTCAGGACGGATGGCCATTTGGGGCAAAGCAGGTGTTGGCCTTTTTGGCGATCATGTAGCCCGGTATAATTACACCACTGAGGCAGGTATCCGGTATTTGATGATGCGAAGGCCGGTAAAATAATTACTTAATTGTAAGTATTGCCCATAAAACGTTTAACACCTAATTTCAAATTTAAATATCTTTGCTAAAATTTAACACATTCAATTTTATATCCACATGAAAATCAAAACTTTATTCGCAGGCTTATTGCTGTTAGCAATGGCTGCAATGTATTCAGGTTTCACACAACCGCAACCAAAGGCAGAAACTCCGGCAGTTTCAACCGGTATCGACCGCACGGTTCTTCCCATCAAAGCACCTGCGCGTCCAACATCCAAAGAACTGGATATTCGTAATGCCACTCAGCCGGAACGTTTCGAGGTAAAAGCCCCCGAAGGAGCGCCAAATGTAATCCTGGTACTTGTTGATGACCTCGGTTTTGCCGGTACCAGCACCTTTGGCGGACCGGTTAGCACACCTACCTTCGATAAACTTGCCAGCGAAGGAGTGTATTACAACAACTTCCACACAACCGCGC
>JBBIPU010000092.1:0-6256 GCA_037442685.1 Draconibacterium sp.
ACAAAAATAACTTTAAAAGGCGGCGTTTTAAACAGTTTCAGCAAATCGAACCCGTTTCCGTTGGGCATTTCAATATCGAGGAACACGAGTTGGGGCTGGTGTTGCAGAATGGCCTGGTAAGCCGTTTTTACCGAATCACATTCGGCAGCAATCTCAACATCGGCACAAAAATCTTTGATGTAGGTTGACAAAACCTCCCTTGAAGGTTTTTCATCGTCAACGATGATGGTTTTCAAAAGTCTGGATTGCATAAGCAGTAGTTTAACAGGTTAAAAATAATGATTTTTTGCATGTGGCTAACTGAAATAAAAAATACTTCTGAATCCCCCTTTTATTCCCCCTTTAACATTCATTTGTCACTTTCAATCCATATTTTATAATTAAAGGGGGACGAGCTTCGATGTCACTTTTCTTCCTATCAATTAGCTTATTATGTTCAAGGCTCGTCCCCCTTTGAATGGAAACAATTTTTAAAGCACTATTATTTTTTCAAAGGGGGAACCAAAGAGAGATTTAAAATCAGGAATCTCATGTACTGCTCAATTTACTGTCTTCAATTCTCTGTTCCAACCATTTAATGGCATAATTAATCTCAGTTATTACCTCATCCATCCTGTAAACAACAAAACTCTCAGAGAAGCGTAACATGACAAAACCCTGATCTTCAAAATACTGTTGTCGTTTATAATCTTCTTCACCTTTAGCAAAATGACTAGAACCATCAATTTCTATAACTAATTTAAGTTTTCTGCAAATGAAATCAACAATGTAATTTCCAACAATAAACTGTCGATTAAACTGATATGGCCAGTATTGTTTGGCCTTGAGAACATCCCTCCAAAGTAATGCTTCGCCTTTTGTACCATTCTTCCGCAGATTTCGGGCATAGGCTTTGAGTTTATCATTGTAATTAGTTGACATTGAATGTGTTTTTAGTAAAGTTATAAAATGTTGGTTATTACCAAAATGGAAAATATTCCTGAATCCCCCTTTAATTCCCTCCCGATAAACCGGGACAGGCTCTTTAATATTGAAGTTATTTTCAATAAATGTTTTGCAATTAAAGCGGGACGAGCTTCGAGGTAAATTTTATTCAACTAATAGGATTTCAGCTATTTGCAATCTCTTTCACAGGAATTTCAACCGTAACTCTTGTTCCGGCTTCTTCACGATCGGAATAAAAATCTTCAATTGTTACCTGAAAATTGGTTTGGTGAAGGTGGTTGATGATTTTCAACCGTTCAAATACAATTCCAATTCCACGGGAGGTTTTACCGGGCAGGCTGCTTTTACGGCTTTCTGCCAGTTTTCGCCCAATTCCATCGTCTTCAACCACGGCAATGATGCAATCAGGTTTATCCTGCATCAACCTGATTTTCACAAAGCCTTTTCTGCCCTCAAGTCCGCGCACACCGTGCCAGATGGCATTTTCGATAAACGGCTGCACCATTCCCGGGAAAACCAGAACATCTTCGGTGTTAACTTTTTCATCTACCAAAATTTCATAATCAAACTTGTCGCTGAAACGAAGATGTTCAAGTTTAAGGTAATCGTTCAGTGATTCCAGTTCCTTGCTTAAGGAAATAAATTCCTGCGAAAGGTTGCCAAGTATGGAACGGATTAATCTCGAAAAATCAGCTATATACCGGTTGGCCGACAGACGGTCGTTTTGCGAAATAAAGTAGTTGATGGAGTTAAGCGAATTAAATATAAAATGCGGGTTCATTTGGCCCCGGAGGCTTTCTAGTTTCAGTTCATCCTGCTGTTGCCTGGCCTTCAGCCTGATTTGGCGGATATTCATATAAATAAAATAACCTGCCAGACCAACTACTATGAATGCAGCCAGCACCCGGAACCACCAGGTTTGATAATAATACGGAGGAATCCTGATGAACAGGGCCGTTTTTGAAACCCAATCACCGTTTGCATTGGTGGCTTCAATATCCAAATGGTAACTTCCAGGAGTGAGATTGGCAAAATTCACTGTCCGGTTGCGGTAATCGGTTTCGGTAAACTCCTCATTCACACCGCCAAGCCGGTAACGATATTTGATTTTCTGTGCATTTACAAAATCAAGGCACGCAAAAGTCACTTTAAAATTGTTTTCACCCTTATTCATGGTAACGGAATCGGTTTCATAAATGGCTTTCTTAAAATACCGGGTTGCTCCGGAAACCCTGAAATCTGTTATCAGCAATGGAGCTGTAAATTGGCTGCCTGTTTCAATATCAACGCTGTCGGGGTAAAAACTGACAACGCCTCCCATTCCGGCAAAAAACATTTCACCATCAGGGGCAAGATAAGTGTTGCCGGAATTGAATTCGTCGATTTTCAAACCATCTTCCGGCCCAAAAATCCTGAATTTTCCTGTTTTTGGGTTGAAACGCGAAATGCCATGATCGGTCGAAATCCAGATGTTGCCCCGTTTATCTTTTAGCAATCCGTAACAGGTGTTGTTTGAAAGGCCGTCGGCAGTGGTGTAAATCCTGTATTTTGCAATTGTTTTATCGAAATTTACCAATCCCCCGCCCAACAGTGTAATCCACAAATCATTGTTATCACCCTGAATAATATCTTCAACATTAAACATTCCCGAACCAAAGGTGTAAGGTGCAATTTCTTTAAACTGGTTATCGTAATGGATTATCCTGCTATTACCAGTTCCAATCCACCAGTTTTTTTCATCGCGAAATGCGCTTTGAATGCTATAATTAGTTTCAAACTCAAACAAATTCATTGGTTCGAATTCCTTTGTTTTTATATGATATTTATAAATATCACGGTAGCCAATTATATAAATATCGTCCCCTTCACTTTTAAGGTGGAATACATTCAGAAATTCATCCCTATCGTTTAAAGCATTTGTTTTGAAAAGTTCCTTTACAAACCGGTTACTTTTAAAATCGTAATGAAGCAAAAGACCAAAACGATAACCAATCCAGATTCCGGCAGAATCATCAATAAACGCTCTTGGCTGTTGGGCTACACGCCAGGTTTCGTTATCAATCGGGACAACAGTATTGGTTTTGCCATTCTTATCTATCCTGAAGATTTTATTTATATTGGTTGGGCCTGCCCAAATGGTCCCGAACCTGTCTTTTAACACCGGGAAAATAGGGTTCAACCCGGTTTTGGGGTTCTCTTCAAAAAAATAGTGTTTAAATCCCTTACCCACAGGAATATTTCGTGTTAACCCATTCGCCTGCGATACTTCGCTTATCACCGACTGCCATACTGTTTTTTGCCGGTCAACCAAATAAGTTTCCACAAACTGAAGCTCTGTTTTTGAACTTATCTCATCAACCTTGCCCAAAGGTTTATAAAATTTCAGCTTTTCTTTTGCCCGTTGAATGTCATTTTCAGTTAATCCTGAAAAATCGGTTTCAACGTTAAATTTTGGTAAAGGGACGAACTTTTTATGTTTTTTGTCTAATTTGAAAATTCCGGTATTGACAAGTTGCCATACACAACTGTCGCCGGAAACAAGAATTTCAAAGTCAAAATAATCATAATTATCAAGAGGGATATATTTTAAGTTTTCAATCGATCCAATGTATTCCGACTGTAATCCATTGTTTTCAAATTTATTGCATCGCGAATAGTGCAGTTTGCTATTAACGTCAGAAACTGTTACCCACATCCTGTTATCGTTGTCGAACCGGAAATAAAATTTATTATTACTTACAATTTTTCCCATTTCAGAATCAAGTACAACGGTGACTTTCTCAAATTGTCCGGTTTCATAATCCCACCGGCACAATCCGGCAGTAGAATTTGCCCAGATTTTACCTTCACGATCAACCGTTGCATCAACAATATCACCCGATAGTACCCTTGTGAAATTATCGGTGGCACGGTTATATTCTGAAATTCCACTCGAACAATAAACCCATACATTATTCTGATAATCGACAAGAACTTTACGCACCCAAAAGAAACTGATTGAATTTGTATCGATAGGATTGTGGTAATAGTTACAGAACTCGTACCCATCGTACCGGCTCAGCCCGTCCCAGGTGGCAACCCACAGAAAACCAGTGCTGTCCTGAGCAATACTGTAAACATGGTTGTGTGGAATGCCGTTTTCGGTGGTGAAGTTTTTGGAATAATAGTTTTCCTGTCCGTTGGAAAATGAACTGGAGATAAAAAATACAACCAACAATATAAATGCAGTTTTTGCAGGCATCTTACATTCTTACAAATTCCCTGAAATTACTTCTGTCAATAATATGTCCCTCTGCTTTGTATGTATCAATAAAACTTTGAGGGAGTTTTGCTTTTTTACCATGCCATTTAAATTCAAATCCGGTAATCTGGCCATCTTTTTCCTCAATATAATCAATTTCCTGCTGCTGTTTTGTCCTCCAGAAAAACATTTTGGCAAAAGTATCTTTATAAAGGTTCTGTTTCCGTCGCTCCGACACCAGAAAATTTTCCCACAAAGCGCCCTTGTCTGTTCTTAAATCCATTGACGCAAAATTTCCGATTATCATATTCCTGATGCCATTATCGATGAAATAAATTTTCCGGTTATGTTTTATTTCATTCCTGATATTCCGGCTAAAACTGTTCAGCCTGAAAACGATGTACCCCTTTTCCAGTATTTCGATGTATTTCTGAACAGTAACTTTATTGATTTCAACAAGTTGCGACAGTTCGTTGTAATTCACTTCATTTCCCAACTGCAATGCCAGCGCCTGCAACAACTTTTCAAGAACTTCGGGTCTCCGGATATCAGTAAAAGCAAGTATATCGCGGTACAGGTAACTATTGACAAGGTTTTTCAGTGTTTCACGTTCCCGTCCCGCGTTATTTAACACTTCGGGGTACATGCCATAAAGCAGACGGTTTTCGAGTTGTTGTTCCGATTTGATGACGCCGATTGTATTTTCATATTCTTCCCACGAAACCGGAAACAATTCGTATTCCCATTTCCTGCCGGTTAAAGGTTCGTTTAGCTGGTTTCCCAAATCGAAGGAAGAAGAACCGCTTACAAACAACTGAACGTCTTTGAACTGGTCGGTAATAATTTTCAAAGTCAGGCCAATGCCTGGAATTCGTTGTGCTTCGTCTAAAAACACGTATTTATAATTTCCGATAATCGTCCTTATCTGCTCTGTTGTAGGACTTTGCAGCAAGCTCCTTGTGGCAGGGTCGTCGGCATCGAGAAATAAAAACGCTTTGTCTTTCAGAATTTCGTTTAACAAAGTGGTTTTTCCGACCTGCCGGGCGCCAACTACAACAACAGCTTTCCCGCTGTTCACTTTTTCCTTTATGCTGTTTTCAATCGTTCTGGTAAACATTTTTTGTTTCGAAGATAGTTTTAAATATTATAATGACCAATAGTTATAACTTTTGGTCATTATAATATCGGATTGACAGATATTTATCGGATGACTATATTAGTTCTTGTGTCCTTCATATGCACCATATTTGCAAGGATCGAGAGTTTAAGCCATCAAAAGGAATTTGGAAAAGAGAATTTAAGATTTGAAAATTGGGTGAATTTATGGGTGCGGAGGTTTGTAAACTCCGAAAAGATATCGCGGTTAAAAACCGCGACACCCGTAAGCGGCCACGATACCGATGGCTGGCGGGTGTTATACATTAATCAAATATGCTTGTTGTCAAGAATAATTGCTGTATTCGTGCAAATTGAAAATCAGATTTTCAATTTGCACAACATTTGATTTTCTGAGCCTTGTAACCCGAGATAAAAATTTTTGGATTAGTATTATTACTCCCCTCCAGCGGAGGGGTCGGGGGAGGCCTCGTGCAGCCCGCACTCCTTACCCGAATTTTGCTCCCACCACCAACGGCCGGCACGGAAATCTTCGCCGGGCTGAATGGCACGTGTACATGGCTGGCAGCCGATACTTACAAAACCGCGGTCGTGCAGGATGTTGTATGGAACATTGTTTTCCCTGATGTATTCAATGGTTTGCTCCAGGCTCCAGTTTAAAAGAGGATTATATTTGATGATCTGGTTACCTTCGTCCCATTCGAATTCCTTCAGTTCGCTGCGGTTTTCGGACTGTGAAGCACGCAGACCGGTAATCCAGATTTCATTTCCTTCAAGCGCACGTTTCAGTGGCAGCACTTTGCGGATATAACAGCACTCCTTCCGGTTTTCAACTGATTCGTAAAAACTGAAAGGTCCTTTTTTGTTTACCATCTTTTCCACCTTTTTTGCAGGAGGGAAAAACACAGAAATCGGCTTTTTATACTTTTCAAGCGTACTTTGGTAAACTTTGTA
>JBBIPU010000092.1:6356-8760 GCA_037442685.1 Draconibacterium sp.
AAAACCAACCCTTTCAGGTATTCGCTTTCAGGATGAAAAATATTGACGGGATGATCTGCCGGCTGGCTCAGTTGATGTAAAATCCTGACCTTTCTCCCAGCAATTGCGGCAGCCGAAAAAACTGCTTCCCTGAACTTTTCCTTTGATACCACCTGCGAGCATGAAAAAGTAAAAACAATCCCACCACTCCTGATCTGTTCAAAAGCACGTGTATTTATCCTTTTGTAACCTTTCAGCGCCTGTGGCAATGTGTCGAGGTGTTTTGCAAATGCAGGCGGATCGAGAATAATCAGATCGTATTTATCTTTTATATTTTTCAGGTATTCAAAACCATCGGCAACAAATGCTTCGTGCCGTGGATCGTCAGGAAAATTGAGTGCAACATTGCGGTTAGTAAGTTCAATTGCCGGTGCAGAGGCATCGACCGAATGAACCAGTCTGGCGCCGCCTTTCATTGCGTAAAACGAGAAACCGCCAGTGTAACAAAACATGTTGAGAACATCGCGGTCTTTTGAAAATTCCTGCACAAGTGAACGGTTTTCGCGCTGGTCGATAAAAAAGCCTGTTTTTTGACCCTGTTCCCAGTCAACCTTAAATTTCAAACCGTTTTCCATCACTTCAGTTTCACCATTTTCACCAAATAAATATCCATCTTCAGGCGAAATATCTGCTTTAAAAGGAAGAGTCTTTGAACTTTTATCGTAAACCGCTTTTAAACGATCTCCCATGATCTCCTGCATCACTTTCACCAATTCATTTCTGATCAGGTACATCCCGATTGAATGCATCTGCATCACCGCAGTTCCATTGTAATAATCGATAACCAGGCCGGGCATACCGTCTCCTTCGGCATTTACAAGTCGAAAGACATTGGTTTCCGGATTATCGGTAAAACCAAGCGTTTTTCTTAAATTCCAGGCACTTGCGATTTTGTCTTTCCAGAAATTGAAATTGATATCTTCATCTTTGAAAGTGATCATTCTGATGGCAATAGAACCAATCTGATAATGACCAATCCCGAGAAACTCACCGTTTTCGGAATACACGGCAACCAGATCACCTTCTTTCAGGTTCTGGTCGGGCTTTTTAATTGCACCCGAAAATACCCATTTGTGAAAACGTTTTAAGGATTGCTCTTTTCCGTGTTTCAATACAATTTTTGCAATATCTCCGGACATGAATCAGTTTTTGGAAAAATTTTCGAAAATCTCCAGTGCCACCCATGCATCGGTGGCAGCGTACATTTGTTGTGCTTCAGAAAGTACTTCCGCTTCCCAGTTCGAAAGTTGTTGCCCCTTCGAGATGCGGAATCCGCAGGTAATTGCAGCCAGTTTTTTCAGACTGAAATCGTTAATCCCCAGCGACTTTGCGTGTTCCTGCAGTTCGATAAATCCTTTGGGGATAAATGTTTTGATTTTATTTAAAGCTTTTATATCGTCGTTAATAGCGACACCCGTTTTTATCACTTTTGGATTCGACAGTATTTTACAAATTTCACCGGGCAACCCGATCCGGTTTAACCTGAACAGAAAGGCATGATTTTTTACGGAAAGCTGCAATAAAGCGACATTGTTGATCACTCCCTTTTTAAACGAAGGTTTTGTTTCAGTATCAAATCCGATTACCGATGCTTTTGAAAGGATGTCAACTGCCTTTTTCAGTTTTTCCATGTTATCAACAACCACAATTTCGCCTTCAAACCATTTTAATGGCAGATCGGTCAATTCTTCTTTTGAAATACTTTCTTTAAACATCTTGGTTATCTTCATCGGTTCCCCAGAAACTATCGAGCCATTTCGGATTTCCTTTTCCGGGCTGAACACGGTCATTATTATTTTCTTTATCGAAATCGGCATTACTGTAAACCAGCATGTGCACCGCCCGCAATACATTCACCAACTGCTGCCCCCAGAATTCTTCAAAATGTTCAATGCATTCAACCAATGCATCATTCATAACTTCTTCGTTACCAATACTGTAAGAAATAACGAAATTTTTCAGATCCTGATAGATATCGAGCAAATTCTCAGAAATGCTTGCTGTTACGGTTTCCTGTCCGAACTGAATGGAAGGATCGAAAACCTCGTAAAAACTGTCGTATTCATTCAGCAATTGCAACCACTTCTGGTTCAGCATATTGTAATCGAGTTCGCTGACATATTTTTCCAGATCCTCATCAAGCACCCTTTCAGTTTCGGGCAGCATTGCTGCTTTTAAATAGAGTAAAGGCAACAACTTCTGTAAAATCTGCAAATTAGTTTCCGCAGTGTTTTTCGAAACATGCTCTATCGAATTGCAGTACTCGCTTGCCACAGTAACAAATTCAACAACATTTTTTGAATATACGATGTCGTGTGTATCCATTTATTTTCGGTTACAATGTTGCAAAAGTATAAAAGATTTT
>JBBIPU010000092.1:8860-17254 GCA_037442685.1 Draconibacterium sp.
CAAATTGTTTGATATGCGCAGTATTTACAATGTTCAGCGTGTGGCGTCTGTACAAAAGAATTTACCGGGGAATGGATCTCAGTGATTAAATTTTTTAAACCTTCAATAAATTCTTCCTTTAATTCCGAAAATGAAAATTCCCGTTTGTTAAACTGAATATCAGGATTGAAATCATCAGCGAAAAAACTGCGCAAACTGTAAATCGCAGGACTGAATTCTGCATTTTTGTTTTGTTCCGATAGAATCCAGGTGTAAATCAATGCCTGTAAAACCTCTTTTTTGGGGTCTTTCACATCTTTTCTGAACAGTTCGTCAACTTCATTAAAATCTTTGGTTTTCACATAACCTGTTTTGTAATCGAGAATCCTGATTTTACCGTTTACACTGTCAATCCTGTCGATTTTTCCTCCTACCCGAATCGTTTTCTTTGATCCGTTTAAATCAATTTCAACCGGAGATTTGTATTGTTTTTCCAGACTGATCAGTGTAAAAGGTGCCAGTTCCATATCCAGTTTCAGAAGCTGATCGATGTACGTTTTTGTATTTTCAAAAATCAGCAGCGATTTACCCTCGATTACAATATCTGAGGCATTTTCTTCATTCTTAAAATAGTTTTTTGCCACTTTTTTCCTGACAATATTTTCGATGAGTAATCGGTTATTCCTGATTTTTTCAATTTCATCCCTGTTAAAAATCTTTCCAACAAAAGGCCTGTAAAGTTCTTCCATCGAATCGTGAAAAATATTGCCGAAAACCACCCCGTCAATCTCCTCTTTCAGTTCGTCAGGTTCAGGCAGTTGCATCACATACCTGAAATAAAACTTTAAGCTGCAGCTCAGGTAAGTATTTATTGCACTTGGCGAAAGCGGATGTTCTTCTGAATTATTTTTCAGCAGTGTCGCTGTAATCTTTTCAGTACCTTCAATTCTGATGGGTTTCACACTGTCGTGGGCAAAGTTGAAATCGAGATTCAGCATTTCGGGTTTGTGAGCCGAATCGAACAAAAGCTGAAATCCGTACCTACTCAGTTCGCCTGTGTTTATTCCTTCTTTCAGCACACTGTATGTTGCAGTCAGATTTTTTGTCCGTTGAATCAGCCTGTAAAAATAGTAGGAATACATCGCATCCTGTTCATCGATTCCTGGCAATCCAAAACCCTTCCGGATGTTGGCCGGAATAAAAGAAGGCGCTGTAAATGTGCGGGGCCAGGTATTTTCATTCAGGCCAAGAATTATGAGGTTTTCAAAATCGAGACACCGGGTTTCGAGAATTCCCATCACTTGGATGCCGCTCAATGGTTCTCCTTCAAAAGCAACCGACACACCACCCAGATACTGAGTTAAAAGCCGGAAAAACACTGTGTCGCTGATTTCACGGTTTTTCACCCTGATTGTTTTGTACATCACCTGATCGAGCTTTTCAATGGCCTGATAAACTGAAAAAATAATCTCGCCTAAAATGGAGTTCTCTGATTCCGGTGTTCTGAATTTCAGCGAAATTTCAGCCAGAACCTGTAAAAAGTAATTGCAATAATTTTCAACCTTTACAGGCAGATTAAAAATGATCCGGTGCAACGATGAAAAATTGAGTTCTTTTAATTCAATCGTGATTTTATTCCTGGTCTGAACTTCTTCGAGAAATGCCTTATTTTTCTCAGCTTCCCAATATCCGGGCAGCTGATGATTTAAAATATCTGTCACAAAACGATGATATGCCACCACTCCCCTTTTTTCATCAATTCGTTTGTTTCTCAATAAATTAACAAGTAAAATGATAAATCCGTAAATCATCGAATTTTTCACCGGATAACCCATCGTAATGTTTACAGCTCCCCTTTCCGGAGGAATTGCACCGATCGCAGGAAACAACAGGGTTTCGTCGGCTAATACGATGGCAGTATTGTCGAAATTGCTTTCAAAATCATGTTCTGTTTCGGTGAGAAAAACCGGTATTTGTTGTGTTTGTCCGTAATTTGACGAAACTGCAACCAGTTTTATATTCTTTTTTCTGTTGAACAAATCGGGAGTTAAAATGAAATCGGCTGGAGGTGGAAAGTTTTTCAGATTTTCTCTTAAAAAACGTCCGGCCTCATTCAGATTATCGTTGAGATAAAAATTGTCGGAATCCCAAAGAAACGATGCTTTCTGCGCTTTCTGCAGAAACCTGAAAAGCCGTTTTTCACAGTTGTTCAGGGCATTCAAACCTACAAAATAATATTGACTGAAATGGAAATCCAACTTTCCGTTTTCCAGGTTCTCAATCACCTGCCGGTCGGCCATTCCGGGGTATGCCATTTTTTGTACTTTCAGAATTTCTTTAAATTCAGCATAAACCGGATACAGTTTTTCCCAGATCAGAAGATAATTTTGCTGAAATTCCTTTCTGTCTCTCACAGCCACACTACCCCAGAAATGTTCTAGTGCGGTTTTCTGTTCCTGTGTCAGGTAATCGAAAACAAATTCTATTTCCTTAATATCCAGAATATTCCGGTAAATATCTTTGGCATTGGCAAGGTAGCGGTCGATATCGTTAAAATCGGCTAAAAGTATTTCTCCCCAGAAATAAAATTCATCAAAAGTCTCCTTTGTCTGCGTGTGTTTCTGAAATACATCGTAAAGAACTGAAATCAATTGTAATTTTTCAGCAGTCAACAAATCTGAATAATCCGAAATCAATCCGCTAATTGTAGTGATTTCGGGGGCAATTATGGCGCTTTCCAGTTCATTCTGTAAATACGAGGTAAAGAAAACGCCTGCCCTGCGGTTCGGAAAAACCAGACAAATATTCTGAAGTTCTTTTTTATGTTTTTGCCAGACATATTTTGCGCATTGAGAGAGAAATCGTTCCATTTCCGAATTTTTTCCGAAGATAATGAATCAAACCAGTTTTTCATCAAAGTTTTTACCAGCCATTGAAACCAGAGAATCTTAAAATCTCAAAAATCAGTGCTTTTCGTTGATAAAATTCTTTTAAATTTGGGCTTTTTGTTTAAAAAGATCATCAAAATTCAATTCACAAAAATGAAAAAGATTACGATTCTGATTTCGGTTCTGTTACTGACTTTTTCAGCATTTTCCCAGGACAGGATTACCGGGCTTCCGTTTGCCACACGAAGCGAAGTTATTGCACAAAACGGCATGGCTTGCACAAGTCAGCCGCTTGCCACACAGGCTGCGCTTGACATTTTAAAAGCGGGTGGAAATGCGATAGATGCAGCCATTGCCGCGAATGCAGTTTTAGGATTGGTTGAACCTGTGAGCAACGGAATGGGTGGCGATTTGTTTGCCATTGTCTGGGATGCAAAAACAAAAAAGCTTTATGGATTAAATGCAAGTGGCAGATCGCCTTACGATCTGACCCTCGATTATTTTAAGAAAAACGGGTATAAAAAAATTCCTTCAATGGGCCCGCTTCCGGTTTCGGTGCCGGGTTGTGTAGATGGATGGTTTGAATTGCATAAAAAATTCGGGTCAAAACCGATGAGCGAAATTCTGGCTCCCGCCATTTATTATGCAAAAAACGGATTTCCGGTCAGTGAATTGATTGCTTACTATTGGCAGAGAAACTCAGTTTCGCTTAAAAAGTACCCGGGATTTGAAGAAATTTTCATGCCGGGAGGAAAAGCTCCTGAAAAAGGTGAAGTTTTTAAAAATCCCTACCTGGCAAATACTTTTGAATTGATTGCAAAAGAAGGCCGCGATGTATTTTACAAAGGGGAAATTGCCGAAAAAATTGTGAAATATGTGCGTGAACAGGGAGGTTTCCTAAGTATGAGAGATTTCGAAGATCATCATTCCGACTGGGTTGAACCAATCTCGGTAAAGTACCGCGGATACGATATCTGGGAACTTCCGCCAAACGGACAGGGCACTGCGACACTCGAAATGCTGAACATCATGAAGAATTTCGATGTGGCATCGATGGGTTTCGGTTCGCCTGAATATATTCATTTATTTGTTGAAGCAAAAAAACTGGCATTTGAAGACCGTGCAAAATATTACGCCGATCCCGATTTTAACAAACTTCCGGTGAAAGAACTGATTTCGGAAGAATACGGAAAAAAACAGGCAGCAATGATCAATCCCAACCGCGCTGCACGCAGTTATCCGGCCTGGGGAATGGAACATGGCAATACGATTTACATGACCACAGCCGACAAAGATGGGAACATGGTATCGCTGATTCAAAGTAATTTCAGGGGAATGGGCTCGGGAATGACTCCCGGAAAACTGGGTTTTGTTTTACAGGATCGCGGTGAACTGTTTTCGCTTGAAGAGGGGCACATGAATGTTTATGAACCTCACAAAAGGCCGTTTCATACCATAATTCCGGCGTTTATTACCAAAGATGGCGAACCATTTCTGAGTTTTGGTGTGATGGGCGGCGATATGCAGCCACAGGGTCATGTTCAGATTATCTGCAATATTATCGATTTTGGAATGAACATCCAGGAAGCAGGCGACGCGCCTAGAATTCAGCACAACGGGTCAAGCGACCCAACCGGAGGAACAATGACCGATGGTGGCGAAGTGACGATGGAAAGCGGTTTTTCGTATGAAACAATCAGGGAACTGATGCGAAAAGGTCACAAAATCGGGTTCGATTATGGTCCTTACGGCGGTTACCAGGCAATTAAATACAACAGTAAAAACCATGTTTTTTACGGCGCTTCCGAATCGAGAAAAGACGGACAGGCTGCAGGATACTGATATTTGGAATTTTTTAACAATGGAAACATTATTCATTTATTAACAAAATGTGCTTTTAAGGCAGATTGTAGTATTTTTGCCCGTCAAAAAAAATAAACTGAAGTGATGATATTTTCCGGACTTACTCGACGACTGGTTATTTTTATTGCCATTCTTCTTACTTCAATTCAAATATTTGCGAAGGCTCCAACCCTTACAAAAAAGGAATTGTCAACCCCTCCTTCGAAAATTATCAGGATGTGTTGCGGATTTGGCGTTGATATCGGAATAATGGGTGTTCCTTTTGCAAAGAAGACAGATATTACCTATCGTGCAATTATGGGCACCCACACTTTTATGGGAGGAAGCACCGAAAGAAACGGGATTATTTATACCCGCCGCGGGGGATTTCTTGACATGGGTCACCTGCGCGATTGTGCTGACTGGACCGCCTATCTGTATGACCTGATAAAAGCTTCGCAAAAAGATCAGAAGTTTAAATACCTGGAACTCAGAAATGAAGGAGGTGAAAAATCGCTGGAACTTGATGTCCCGGATAATCTTGATGACGAAACAATAGTTGAGATTGCCGGAAAAATAGCATACGATTTGTCGCTGTGGCACGAAATATCCACCTGGTTTGGTCCATCTTCAGCACCAATTATCCCCGAAAAATTCTCAAGTTTTTCGCCCGAAGACATGTACTCGAACCTGATGGGAGTGCACCTTGGCATGCGGGCGATAAAAAGTGACCTTGAATATGACGAAGCAATGACTTCTGAAATATCCAAAATGCTCGACACCCTCGAATCGGCTGAAACAGAGCAGGAAACATTCAACGCCATGTTAAGCGTGAATCAGGTGTGGTACACAAACGAAAAAAAATACCCAAGCAGTAAGATAACTTTAAAAAGATTCATCGATCTTGATTCAGATCTCATTCCCTGGATAGTGCCTGGTTATGAAGGCAGGCAACTGCCTTATTCTCTGCGGAAACCTGACAATTCGCTGGCTAAATATTATAAACTTTCGCTGAAACTGAATTACAGGTTTCCTGTCGATTCAATTTTTCCCGGGAAAAAAGACCACCTGATTACCCAAAATGATTTTGACACTTTTGTAAATTATATAAAGGGCGAAATCGATCACGAAGATTATATAAAGGAGGAAAAAGAAATCAAAAAAGAAGAAAAACTGGAAAAGAAGAAATTACACAGTGATTGAAAATATATTTTAACTTCCGGAATTACAATTCAATACCAATTATTTAATGCCCTTCAGAAAAATGAATTTTCTGTCATCCTGATTGGCAACCTAATTTTCATTGGGCACAATGGAAAATGACAGAAAGCTGCATCAAAGCTGTCATTTCGACGAGTTTGCGAGGAGAAATCTTTTCGAATAAACGGACCTCTCTCCCGATAACATCGGGATCGAGGTGACAGAAAATAGAAACTGTCATTGGTAAAATGTCAGATTGATTTTCAATTTAAGTATTCCTGCAAATCATACAACAGAAATATAAACAAAAGGTATTCTGTTCAATCAAAATTTCGGTAATTTTAACAGGCAATTAAAATTCGCCTAAAACATATTAAACAAAGTATTCTGTTTACTTATGGTTTTGGGCGAATATTTATTTCAAAAATTAAATTTAAAACAGAATCATGAAATTAAATTCAGAGAATGTTCAATGGGTAAACGAACTCCGCACCGGAATGGACGAAACAACAATTGCACAATCTTTTATCGAAAATTTGCTTTACGTGCAGGGTGTGACATTGGAAAATGCAAGCCGGAACGATCTGTACATGGCATTGTCTTACACAGTCAGGGATCGAATTTTTAACTCCTGGTTCAAGGAACTTCAGATTTTTCATGATTCCATATACGATCCCGATTTTAAAATCGTCAGTTATTTGTCTGCCGAATTTCTTCCCGGTCCGCACCTGATTAACAACCTGGTGTGCCTTGGAATAATGGACGAAACGAGGAAAGCGATGGAACAATTTAAAATCGATCTTGACGATTTACTTGATCAGGAAGAAGAACCGGGACTTGGAAATGGTGGTTTGGGCCGTCTTGCATCATGTTACCTCGATTCGCTTGCCACACTTGGAATAAATGCATTTGGGTACGGGATCAGGTACGAATTCGGAATTTTCGATCAGGAAATTCACGATGGATGGCAGGTGGAAATCACAGATAAATGGCTTCGTTACGGCAATCCGTGGGAACTTGCAAAACCTGAATTATGCCAGCAGGTTTCACTGGGAGGACATACCGAAGTTTATCACGATGAAAGCGGCAGATACCTGGTAAAATGGATACCATCACGGGTAATCAAAGGCATTCCGTACGATACGCCAATTGTCGGATACGGAAATAACCTGACAATTATGATGCGCCTGTGGAAAGCAGAAGCAATAGAATCGTTCGATTTTCAGGACTTTAACAAAGGTGATTATGAGGCTGCTGTCGATGAGAAAGTGGCTTCTGAAACCATTTCAAAAATACTCTATCCGAATGATGAAACCGATGCCGGAAAACAACTGAGGCTCATTCAGCAATATTTCTTTGTCACATGTTCGCTGAAAGACATGATCCGAATCCATCTCAGGCTCGGAGCTAAAATTGAAACATTTCACGTGCATCATTCATTTCAGCTGAACGATACTCACCCTTCCGTTGCTGTTGCCGAAATGATGCGGATACTGCTTGATGATTTCAAAATGCCCTGGAATGAAGCCTGGAACATTACAATTAACACTTTTGCCTACACAAATCATACTTTACTGCCCGAAGCACTTGAAAAATGGAGGCTCGACCTTTTTCAGAACCTTTTGCCGCGGCACCTCGAGATAATTTACGAAATCAACTATCATTTTCTTGAAAGCGTTAAGCAAAGATTTCCAGGTGACGAGGGAAAAATTTCACGGATGTCGATCATTGACGAAAACGGTCCGAAATACGTGCGAATGGCAAACCTGGCCTGTATCGGAAGCAACCGGATAAATGGTGTCGCACGGCTGCATTCTGAACTTTTAAAAAATCTTGTATTGTTTGATTTTTACGAAATGTGGCCCGAAAAATTCTGTAATGTTACAAACGGTGTCACCCCCCGTCGTTGGGTTGGAGCAAGTAACAGAAATCTTGTTGGCATACTCGATAAACATATCGGAAATAAATGGCTGAGAAATTTCTCTTCGGAAATCGGTAAAATCGAAAAACTTGCAAATGAGAAATCTTTCAGAACTGCCTGGCAAAAAGCAAAAACCGAAAACAAGAACAGACTGGCACTGTGGGTGAAAAAAAATACAGGCATCGAAATTCAGTCCGAAGCCATGTTCGATATCCAGGTAAAGCGGTTTCACGAATACAAACGGCAGCATCTGAATGTATTGCACATCATCAGTTTGTACAACCGGTTAAAAGAAAATCATGAGCTGAATGTTCCGCCACGTGTTTTTCTCTTCGGAGGCAAAGCTGCACCTGGTTATTTTATGGCAAAACTGATGATAAAACTGATCAATTCGGTGGGTGATGTGGTTAATAATGATTCTGAAATAAACAACCGCTTAAAAGTAGTGTTTCTGCCTAATTTCAATGTTCAGATCGGGCATATTACTTATCCTGCTGCCGATTTATCGGAACAAATATCACTTGCCGGAAAAGAAGCATCGGGGACAGGCAACATGAAATTTAC
>JBBIPU010000093.1:0-17199 GCA_037442685.1 Draconibacterium sp.
TCGTTGAACTGGATTTTCCCTTCGTTCATGAGCCGGAGCAGGTTTCCATAGGTACTCAGGTTGTTAAAACCGTGGTCGTGCACACCGGTGTGACTGATGTGTGGCGCCATTTTCTCCAGCGTGTTTTTTCTGCCGTTTTCGAGAAACCAGTTTTCGCCGGTGGCATCGAACTGCAAAATGGCCGAGCCAAACTGAAACCCTTGAGTCCACTCGGTCCAGCCGCGGGTGGTGTATTTCCCGTTAACAGTAAAAACCGGCGAACCTTTTGAGGCATCATAATTTTTTTCGATATTCCTGATTTTTTCGCCTGAAAGTTCCCAGAAAACCGCCAGTTTCTTGGATAGCGATTCGGGTTTCAGCTGGTAGTCGATTTGTATCATGGTGAAGAATGTGATTAATTGAGATTTATAGAGATTTGTTGTGATTGGTCGAGATTGATTGAGATTGATGGTGATTCAGAAACATTGAATTTCGTTGTTTTAAAATTTTTCGGGAAGATAATAAAGCGCTGAGGTTTTTGAAAATGTTTTCTGTAAGGGTCATTTGAATTTAATTTTGCACCATTATTATTTCAGATTTGTCTTCGCAGTTATTCAGCATTTCAACACTTGTCTTTTTTAAAACCGGGTGAACAAAATCCGGTGCAATTTCGGCAAGCGGAACCAGCACAAAAAGCCGTTTTTGCAATAGTGGGTGCGGGATTGTCAGGGTTTCAGTATTAATAATCTCTTCATCGAAAAACAAAATATCGATATCCATTTTGCGGGAAGAATATTTTCCTTTTTCCCTGATTCGTCCGAATCTATTTTCTATTTTTTCGATTTGATCAAGCAGTTCTGTGGGAGAATATTCAGTTTTAATCAGCAAAACCTGGTTCCAGAATGGATTTTCCGACTCAAATCCCCATGGCGGTGTTTCATAAACCGAAGAACTTCTGATGATTTCTCCTAATTCTTTATTTATGATCTTGACCACTTCATCAAAATTTTTGTGTTTATTTCCGATATTTCCGCCTGTTCCCAAAAAAACGTTATGCATTGAAACTTATATTTGTAATTTTATTGAAATGCAGCAACCAATAAGTTATATGAAATAAAATTAGCAAATTAAATACAATTCAATATGAAAGAATTTTTTAAGTATGTTCTGGCTACCGTTGTAGGAATCATAACTGTTTCGATAATCGGCTTTTTATTGCTGATTATGGTAATCGGGGCAATCATATCTTCGGCCGAGAAGCAGGTTCCTGTGGCCAACAATTCGATGCTTGTTTTGGAACTGAGCAGGCAAATTGTTGACCGGGCGCCGAACGATCCGTTTGAAGACATTAATATTCCGGGATTATCGCAGGTGAAATCAATCGGGCTCGATGATATTTTTACTTCCCTTGAAAATGCAGTAAACGATGACCGGATCAAAGGAATTTACCTGAAACTTTCCGTATTCAATGGGGGAATGGCATCAGCCGAGGAAATCAGAAATGCACTGATCGAGTTTAAAAGTAAATGCAGCAAACCAATTTATGCTTATGCCGATCAGTATATGATGGATCAGAAATCGTATTACGTGGCAACAGTTGCCGACAAGATAGTGGTTCACCCCGAAGTATCGGTCGATTTTCGCGGTTTGGGCGGGCAAATGTTGTTTTACAAAAATGCTCTGGATAAAATCGGCGTAGAAATGCAGATTGTCAGGCACGGTAAATTCAAAGCCGCTGTTGAACCATTCATACTTGATAAAATGAGCGAAGAAAACCGCGAACAGCAG
Source organism: Draconibacterium sp. (assembly GCA_037442685.1). Lineage (GTDB taxonomy): Bacteria > Bacteroidota > Bacteroidia > Bacteroidales > Prolixibacteraceae > Draconibacterium. The sequence continues at coordinate 1,768 of JBBIPU010000093.1, forward strand.
CTAACATACATGAACAGTTTATGGAATCACATGCTGAAGGGGATCTCTGAAAAAAGAAATATCACAGTTGAACAGTTAAATAAGCTGGCAGATGAAGTCCAGACATTTAACAAAGGGAAGAAAGCAGTGGAATCGGGATTGGTTGATGAAGTGAAGTACAAAGACGAAGTTCTGGCCGATCTGAGAGAAATCACAGGAATTAAAGGCACAAAGGGAATACCCATTGTCGGAGTATCGAATTATGCCAAAGAGCCTGCTCCGGATAAGAAATTCAGCAAAAACAAGATTGCCGTTATTTATGCCAGTGGCGATATTGGAATGTCGTTTGGCGGAAAGTTCATCGATGGAGATGAACTCTCAAAAGAAATCCGTAAAGTGCGGCAGGACAGCACCTACAAGGCAATTGTGCTGCGGGTTGATTCCCCGGGTGGAACTGTTTTCGATTCGGAAACCATCTGGCGTGAGGTAAAAATGGCTTCAGACCAAAAAACACTGGTGGTGTCTTTTGGCGATGTGGCTGCTTCGGGTGGTTATTATATGTCGTGCCCGGCTGATAAAATTCTTGCCAGTCCGAATACTATTACCGGCTCTATCGGTATTTTTGGAACAATCCCAAATATTGGTGAACTGCTGAACGACAAACTTGGTATTACAACCGATGTTGTGAAAACAAACAAAAATTCTGATTTACTGACTCTTACCAGGCCGATGACGGATTACGAACGTCAAATGATGCAGGCAAATATTGAAGAAGGATACAATACTTTTGTTTCGCATGTAGCCGATGGTCGCAGAATGACGACGGCACAGGTCGATTCAATCGGACAAGGACGTGTCTGGAGTGGTGAAAATGCAAAGGAAATTGGTTTGATTGACGATTTTGGCGGATTGAAAGATGCAATAACACTTGCCGCCGAAATTGAAGGCCTCGAGAATTACCGCACTGTTTCGCTCCCGGCGTTGCCCGATCCTTTCTCTGAATTGTTCAAAATGGGTGCGGACAATATTAAAGCACGGTTTTTGAAAAATGAGATGGGTGACTCTTACAAATATTATGAATATTTCAAAAAAATGTCGGGTTTAAACGGGATTTATGCCCGGATGCCGTATGATATTTTTGTAAACTGAAAAATTTCTTTTCAAAATAACTTTTCCAAAGTTTAAACTTTGGAAAAGTTATTATCAGAATTCAGGTTCTTTCTTCCTTTAAAACCTGCCCACATTTTCTTATCTTAGCCTTTCTGAAAATCATTGGTAAATGAAATACCTTTTTTTGTACCCGCTTTCATGGATTTACGGATTAGTGGTTTATCTCCGTAATCAGATGTATGATTTTGGTCTTCTGGGTACCACGGAATTTGACATACCGGTAATCTCAGTGGGGAATATCACGGTAGGAGGAACAGGCAAAACACCGCACGTGGAATATCTGATACAATTGCTTCACAACAAATACGAAGTGGCCACTTTAAGCAGAGGGTACAAACGCAAAACCAAAGGATTCAGATTAGTGGAAACAGGTTCTAAGGTGACAGAAACCGGCGATGAACCATTGCAGATAAAAAACAAGTATCCCGGAATAACCGTGTCGGTTTGCGAAAACAGGGTGGAAGGGGTAGAAAAACTGATCGATCCCAAAAATGAAAAAGTTCCGGATGTAATATTGCTCGACGATGCCTTTCAACACCGCAGAATTACTCCCGGAATCAATATTTTGCTAATCGATTACAACCGGCAGATCAAAAATGATACTTTGTTGCCTGCTGGCAGGTTGCGCGAAGGGAAAGCACAAATGCGCAGGGCAAATATTATTGTGATTACAAAATGTCCGGGAGAAGTGACACCGATCATGCGGCGGATTTTACAAAAGGATGTAAGGTTAAAACCTTATCAGAACATGTTTTTCACGACATTGGTTCATGGCGAAATCGAACCGGTTTTTAATGCCCCAAAACCCGATAAATCTTTTTATACCGATAAATCTTATTCTCTTCTTGTACTGACCGGAATAGCCTCACCCGATATCATGCACAATCACCTGAAACAATTCTCAAAAAAAATTGAGATTGTGGCTTTTCCCGATCATTATTATTATTCTGAATCGGATATTCAGTCAGTAATGAATAAATTTGAAGAAATAAAATCGGATAAAAAAGTAATAATCACTACCGAAAAAGATACACTGCGTTTAAAAGAACTGGTCAATCTGCCCGATGATTTTAAAATGAACCTTTACTATTTGCCAGTAAAAGTCAAACTCCTTGACGAAGGTGAAAATGAATTCAATAAGAAAATTTTAAATTATGTTGGAGAAAATAAAAGCAACCGCGAACTTCATAAAAGAAAGAATAAAAGCCAGTCCTGAGATCGGCATTATCCTTGGTACAGGGCTTGGAGGGCTGGTAAATGAGATTGAGATACTGGTATCGATTCCTTACCGCGAAATTCCCGATTTTCCGGTTTCCACGGTTGATGGCCATGCCGGCAGACTGATTTACGGCAAGCTTGCCGGTAAGGAAGTGATTGCGATGCAGGGACGCTTTCATTATTACGAAGGCTATTCAATGAAAGAAGTTACTTTCCCGGTCAGGGTTTTAAAGTTTGTCGGGATAACACATCTTTTTGTATCGAATGCAAGTGGTGGCTTGCATCCGGGTTGGCATGTCGGCCAGATTGTTCTGATCAGCGATCACATCAACCTTTTTCCCGAACATCCGCTGCGTGGCAAAAATGAAAATGAACTTGGCCCGCGGTTTCCTGATATGAGTAAATGTTATGACGAACGTTTGCGAAACAAAGCCAAACTGATAGCAATTCAGTATAATATCGATGTAAAGGAAGGTGTTTACATGGGTGTTTCAGGCCCTACTTTTGAAACTCCCTCAGAATACAAAATGTTCAGGTTGCTGGGCGCCGATGTTGTTGGCATGTCAACTGTACCTGAAGTTATTGTTGCCCGGCACATGAATTTAAAGGTTTTTGGAATCTCGATTATTACTGACAGCGGGGTACCGGGCGAAATTGTTGAGATTTCGCACGAAGAAGTACAGGAAGTTGCCATGAAAGCCGAACCCAAAATGACCCTGATAATGAAAGAGTTGATAAGTAATATTTAATGTAAGAACCACACAATTGCAGAGACGCACAATTGTGCATCTCTGCAAATAATGATATTATTTACGTAAAACAGAATAATGGATTTGTTGGTATTGTCACTGGCACCGGTTTTCATTATAGCAGGTTATATTTATTTCCGCGATAAATATGAAAGAGAACCATTCAGGTTGCTTGTACTGGCGTTGGTTTTGGGAGCATTGACGGTGATTCCGATCACTTTTGTGGAGGGATTTCTCGATTCTTTCACAGGTTTGTTTTACGGTTTATTTGCCGCAGTGTGGAAAGCTTTTGCAGTGGCGGCATTTACCGAAGAATCTTTCAAGTTTCTGGCATTGTACCTGCTCATCTGGAAAAATCCGGAATTTAACGACAAATACGATGGGATTGTTTATGCGGTATTTATTTCGCTTGGATTTGCAGCAGTCGAGAATGTTCTCTATGTTATGGGAAACGGGGTTTACACCGGAATAACAAGGGCTGTGACCGCTGTTCCGGCACATGCCCTTTTCGGGATTACAATGGGTTTTTACTTCGGAATGGCAAAATTTTACCCGAAAAAACAGGCTCAGCTAAAACAAAAGGCGCTGCTGGTCCCGATTATTTTGCATGGATTGTACGATTTTATCCTGTTTACAGGCATCGACTGGCTTTCAATTATCTTTCTGATATTTTTGGGATACCTGTATTATTCAGGATGGAAAAAAGTGAAAGAACTGAGAAAACAATCGATTTATAACAACAACTGGGATCTGATGAACAAAACTTTTAACAAACAACAATAAAATGGATATTCCACAATTTGCCGATATTGAAGCTGCGCACCGCATTGTTGCCAGATTTGCACACCGTACGCCGGTTTTAACTTCATCAAGCATCAATAAAATTACAGGCGGTAACCTGTTTTTCAAGTGCGAAAATTTTCAGAAAGTTGGGGCTTTTAAGTTTCGCGGAGCCTGCAATGCAGTTTTTTCATTAACTGAAGAAGAGGCAAAAAGAGGAGTGGCAACACACTCTTCGGGAAACCATGCTGCGGCGCTGGCTTTGGCTGCCCGAATGAGAGGAATTGCCGCTCACATTGTAATGCCTGAAAATTCGCCTGAAATAAAAAAGAAGGCGGTGGCGGGTTACGGCGCAAAAATTACATATTGCGAATCTACTTTAGCCGCGCGTGAAAGTACCCTTGCAAAAATTGTTGCCGAAACTGGTGCAACCGAAATACATCCTTACAATAATTTTAATGTAATTGCAGGTCAGGGAACCGCCGCCAAAGAACTGATTGAAGATTTCGGTGAGTTTGACATTATTATCGCGCCGGTAGGAGGAGGTGGATTGTTAAGCGGAACTGCTCTTTCAGTAAAACATTTATTGCCGGGTTGCAAAGTGATTGCTGCCGAACCTGCCGGAGCCGACGACGCTTTCCGATCATTTCATGCCGGGAAAATCATTCCGTCTGTCAATCCGAAAACCATAGCCGACGGATTGCTGACTTCGCTTGGTGAAAGGAATTTTGCCATTATTAGCGAAAAGGTGGATTATATTGTCAAAGTTTCGGAGGAGAAAATTGTGGAAGCAATGCGGATGATCTGGGAACGTATGAAAATTATTATTGAACCTTCGTCGGCTGTACCGCTTGCAGCTATTTTAGAGGGCAAAGTGAATGTTCAAAACAAAAAAACAGGTATCATTCTTTCAGGCGGGAACCTGGATTTGGGCAAATTACCATTTTAGGTTTCTTGCTCCTTCCCCTTTTCGGGAAGGTTGGGATGGGGGCATTTAATACATCGGACTAACAAGGTGAGCAAGCGATTCGCGCAGTTTAAAGTGCCATGGTCTTTTTGTCCATTCAGCCAGTTTTATTTCACGGCTGTTATGCAAATCGATATTAAAATACCTTACCATCGAACGTGTAAAACGTTTTTCGTAAATAAAGGCATTGATTTCAAAATTAGTTTCCAGGCTCCTGAAGTCAAGGTTTGTGGTACCGATAGTTGAAAAAACATCATCGACCATGATAGTTTTTGAATGAATAAATCCCTTCTGATAGAAATAAACCTTTATTCCTGCCTCCAGAAACTGCTCAACGTAAGAAAAAGAACACCATTTGGGAATATGGGCATCCGATTTTTCAGGAATGATAATACGTACATCAACTCCGCTCAGTGCGGCGGTTTTCAGGGATGACACAATGGTTGGCGGTGGCATTAAATATGGCGAAGTAATGTAAACATATTCCTTTGCATTTAAGATTGCCGAAAGGTAAGCCTGTTCAATAATTTCCCAGTCAGAATCGGGACCGCTGGCCGAAATCTGCACAGGGGTTCCCTTTTCTTCGGTTAGTGGTGGAAAATATTTTTCACCCGAAAGATTTTCGTTTATTACAAAAAACCAGTCGGCGGCAAAAACAACCTGCATTGTTGCAACTGCATCGCCTGTAATCTGAAGGTGTGTGTCGCGCCAGGGGCCTATTTTAGGTTTTCCCTGGATATATCTGTCTGCAATATTAATACCGCCGGTAAAACCAATTTTTCCGTCAACAATCAATATTTTCCGGTGATTTCTGAAGTTAACCCTCGAGGTCAGCCTGGGGAACCGGACTTCCATAAACGGATAGATTTCAATGCCGTTTTTTTGTAATCTCCTTAAAAATTTTTCTTTCAGGTCCCAACTTCCAACATCGTCAACAATAATTCTGACTTCCACTCCTTCATTACTTTTTACGATAAGTAAATCCATCAATTGATTGCCTATTTTATCATTATCGATTATGTAATATTCAAGGTGGATATGGTGCCTGGCATTTTTTATAGCAGCAAAAATTGCCTTAAAGGTTTCTTTTCCATTATTCAGGATTTTAAGCTGGTTGCCCGTGGTTAAAAGTGAGTCGGAATTATTCAGCAGCAACCTGATTATATTTTTTTTCTCTAAAGCATCAGGATCAAGTGGCAGATGAGTGTGGTCTATTTCGCGTAATTGTTTCAACGAGAGTTTTCTGATCTTGCGAAGGCTTTTAATTCCCCTGCGCGAAAAAAGTTTTTGTTTCCGGTATTCCTGACCGAAAAAAAGATAAAAAATCAGTCCAAAAAGAGGAATAAGAATTAAAACAAGAACCCACGCAATAGTTTTAAATGGTGAACGTTTTTCGAGAATGATCATAACGGCAACCGGAATTCCTGTAATCAGAAAAACAAGTGAAAAAATCTGCCAAAAAATATTCCAGTTCATCAATTAAATTAAATTGCTTTTCTGACCAAATTTCATGATTTTTGCGGTCAAAAACAATTTGATTTTATAAAACGTAAACACTTTTAGATAATAGCAGTAGGGAGGATGTTAAAATGAAACAGTTTTTTATTTTTTTGGCGGGAGTTTTGCTGATTTGGGCCTGTTCAACACCAAAGGGAGTTGTTAAGGTTGAAAAATCTGAACCGGAAAGCAAAACCGACAGTCTTGAATATGATCTTGAAACCTTTGATTCGAAATTTGATGCCTGGTATGTATTACATAACAGTCCAGCAGAATATCGTTCGCAGGAGTATTATGAAAACTGGAACAAACAATATGTTCAGGCATGGAATTACAACGCGACTCAAATGGGGAAAAGTTCCTTTTTTGAACCAATTGTCGGATATGATCCGAATGCTGATTACGGATTTGAAATCAATCACAAATTGTTCTATTACTTTCAATATGTCGAAAATGTGCTTCACATCCAGATAATGACGGGAGGCCCAAAAGTTGTAATCAATTAAAAAGTATTCCTGTAAACGTAAAGCCGGTCGGAATCGAAATTCTCTGAATGGATTAACCTGCCTTCAATTCTGGGGGCTTTTATTCCGCCGGTAAAGAGTTTATTGCCTACAAAACGGTACGCTTCGTCCCAAAGTCCTGATGCAATAAAGCTGTCAAGTAGGTGCTTCCCTCCTTCCACAATCAGCGATTGAATATTTCGTTCGTGAAGAATTCTTAAAATCGGGTGAATTATTTTTCTGCTGAAATCGATTTTTATGAATTCAGTGTTTCCCTTTTCTTCATTTTTAAGTGAATTAAAAACAAGAGTTTTAACAGAACCATCAAAGAGATTCAGATTTTCGGGCAGGCGTAAGTGGTTGTCAATCACAAGTCTTAAAGGATTCCGGCCGGGGCAGTGACGAACAGTCAGCGAGGGATTGTCTTTTAATACGGTATTTGTTCCAACCAGTATTGCATCTTCCACTGCCCGCATCTGGTGTACGCGGGTAAGCGCCTTTTGTCCGGTAATCCAGGTTGGTTCGCCGAATTCGTGTTTCGACCGGTCGAAATCAATGAATCCATCGGTTGTTTCGGCCCATTTCAGAAAAATGTAAGGTCTCTTTTTTTCGTGGAAGGTAAAAAAACGTTTATTGATTCCACGACATTCTTTTTCAAGCGTCCCAACCTGAACATCGATGCCAGCTTTTCTCATCCTTTCAATCCCTTTTCCCGAAACTTTGGCAAACGAATCAACCGTTCCGATCAATACACGCGGAATTTTCTTCTGAACAATCAGGTCCGAACATGGAGGCGTCAAGCCAAAATGAGCACAGGGTTCGAGCGAAACATACAATGTGCTTTCTTTCAGTAATTCCCTGTTTTTAACCGAATTAATCGCGTTTACCTCAGCATGTGCCTCACCATATTTTCTGTGAAATCCCTCGCCGATAATCGAATTATTAAACACAATGACGCAACCTACCATCGGATTTGGCGATACGTTACCGGCGCCCATTTCTGCCAGTTCGAGACATCGGAACATATATTTCTCGTGGATATTCATTTTGCCCGGAAAATATAACTTTGCTGTGCCAAAAGTAGAAAATGAAAGCGACTATTCAATACATTCAAAAAGAATTGAGCGAGCTTTATCCTGACACTGAAATTGAAGGTTTTTCGAGGATCATTCTGGAAACGGTTTGTGGATGGAGTTTCACAAAACAGGTGGTTTACAGGAATGAACAGATTCAGGATCCGGATTTCGAAAAAATAAAAGAAATTGTCGGCCGGCTGAAAAACTTTGAGCCACTGCAATATATCCTTGGAGAAACAGAATTTTTCGGATTAAAAATAAAGGTAAATCCGTCGGTTTTAATCCCACGTCCCGAAACAGAGGAATTAGTGCATTGGATGATTAATTGCAAAATAAAGGAAGAAAGAAGGATACTTGACATTGGCACCGGAAGTGGCTGCATTGCAATTGCCCTGAAGAGCAGACTGAGAAATGCAGAAATTTCGGGGATGGATATTTCTGAAAAAGCGCTTGAAACTGCAATTGGAAATGCACTTATCAATGATCTTGATGTTAAATTTTTTCAGGCTGATATTTTAAACTTACAAAATCAGGAAGGTGGTCTTTTTGATATTATTGTCAGCAACCCGCCATATATTATGGAAAAAGAAAAATCGGGAATGCATGAAAATGTACTTCATTTTGAACCGGCAGATGCTCTTTTTGTGCCCGATGATAATCCGTTGGTTTATTACAGGGCGATTGCCTCTTTCGCAAAAAAGAGTCTCTCGTTGAATGGATATCTGTTTTTTGAAATAAACGAAAATCTGGGTTCAGAAATGAAAAGTTTGTTGCAGGATTTTGGTTTTGCTGAAATTGAAATCAGAAAGGATATTAACGGGAAAAACCGGATGGCAGGTTGCAAAAAAAACAATTGAAGGAATAAATCAGGTTTTTCAGGGATGGTTAATTTTTTAATCTTCAAATGTGAAACCGGGACTGCATGTTTGACCTCTTTTTTATATATTGCCAAAAAATATTTTTAGCAGAACTTTTGTGAAAAAGGCTTTCAGATACATATTTATTTTCTTGAATTTAATTGCGGTTCTTTCGCTTTTATTAAGTTACCTCGCGGTTATTATTCCCCCTGATAAATTCTGGATTCCTTCATTCTTTGGCCTGGCGTTCCCGTATCTGGTTGTTTCGAATTTCATGTTTGTTATTTTCTGGGCTTTATTAAAATCAAAATTGCTTTTAATTTCACTGTTTACCATTCTGGCAGGCTGGGGATATGTTAACAGATATGTTCAGTTTTCAGGAAAAAGCACTGAAAAAGAAGGGATCAGGATTGTTTCGTACAACGTCAGAAATTTTGACGGCAATAAAGTGTCCGACCGGAAAGCAAATGCCACTTCAATTATTGAATTTCTGAACAGTAAAAAGGCAAATATTATTTGTCTTCAGGAAATCAGGTTAAGAAGAAATAAAATATTTAATCTCACTGAGGCAGTGAATGATCTTAAGTACATCGAACACTATCAATATGCCAGTTCCGGAAGTTCCTTCGGCTTGACAACCTTGACAAGTTATCCGATAATAAAGATGCAGGAGATCAGGTTTGAAAATACAGGGAATATGGCCATTTACACTGATATTTTAATTGATGATGATACTGTAAGGGTTTTTAATGTTCATTTACAATCCTACCAGATCGATCCCCGGAAATATGACATAATCGATTCTCCCGGTATTGATGAAGAAAAAGATGTTAAGGAAATCAGGGAAATCGGGGGGAAATTAAAAAGGGCCTTTCAGCGGCGGGCGGAACAGGTTCGGGATATTAGAAAGATAATTGACAGCACACCTTACCCGGTTATTATTTGCGGCGATTTTAACGATACCCCTGTTTCTTATACATACGAGCAGTTGCGCAGTGATTTAAATGATGCTTATGTTTCTTCAGGAAAGGGATTTGTCAGGACTTACATCGGGAAAATGCCTTCGTACCGGATTGATAATATTTTCTACAGCAACTTTTTCGAATCATATAATTTTCAGGCTGATGATTTTCAGGCATCAGATCATTTGCCGGTTTCGTGCCTTTTAATAAAAAAATAGAGCGACATCCGGGGAGTTCAGACTGATTATTTCTTAGAAGCCGGTTTTGGAAATTTCAAAAGTCAGATTTTAAATAAAATCCGGAAAAGAAATCAAAATTCAAACACTGATTCAATCAATTGGCTTTTGTTGATAATTGATATAAAATGTTTTGATTAAGCTATTTACGCAGTATTGACAATGCAGTAAGTTTGTCTTTTGCAAGCTGATGTATCAATCCTTCGATATTTTCAAATTTCTTTTCATCCCTTATTTTCCCGACAAATCTCAGGGTGATTTCCTTGTGGTAAATATCACCGTTAAAATCGAAAATGTTCACTTCGATGCTCCGGTTGTCGGCATTGTTGTTAAAAGTGGGGCGCGAACCGATATTCAGCATCCCGAGGTATTCAACATTGTCCAGATCGACTTTAACGGCATAAACACCGTAACCGGGAATAATTTTGTACTTGTCGGAAGCCTCGATATTTGCAGTGGGGAACCCCAATTTACGGCCAACCTGTTCACCTTCAACAACATTACCATGGAGTGTAAACTGGTATCCAAGGTAATGATTGGCCTTTTCAATTTCACCTTTTTCAAGGGCATTCCTGATTTTGGTCGAACTTACGCTTTCTTCTTCAACTAAAAGAGCATCAAGTCGTTCTATGAGAAAATTGTATTTTTCGGCACAGTTTTTAAGGTATTCAAAACCACCTTCACGGTTTTTCCCGAATTTATGGTCGTACCCCACAACCAGACAGTGAGTGCGTATTTTTTCAACAAGTATTTTCTCGACAAACTCGCTGTACGATAACTCTGAAAAGGCTTTGTCGAAAGTGTAGATTATCAGATGGTCGATCCCGTACTTTTCGAATAAATTTATTTTTTCCCTGAGAGTGGTCAGCAAACGCAGGTTATTTTCATTTGGTGAAGTTACCAGTCGCGGATGAGTATGAAACGTAAAAATTACGGTTTCGCCATCGTGCTGGTTCGCAAATTCCTGTAACCGTCGTATCACCTTCTGATGTCCTAAATGAACACCGTCGAAAGTGCCAATGGTAACCACTGGTTTTCTGGCTTGAAACTGATCTAAACTTGTATATAATTTCACTGGTATTATTAAGTATCAGTAAAAATCTGATTTTTTGCATAATTGCAGCTGTAAAAATAAGAAAATCACCCAAAAGCAAAATTCTTAAAATATGTTATTTTCCAACTTCATGTTTTTGTTGTAGCGGAAATTGTTAATTTTACGGCCTTTAAAAAAGGTAACGCATGAGATTGAACCGATTTTTATTGATTTTTGCTGTGATTGTGATATTTGTGGGTGGCTGTAAGAAAAAAGACCAATTTTCGATCAGTGGGAAGATCACTCATGCTGAAGGAGATACCATTTATCTCGAGGAACTTCAGGTTTCAACTCTTAAACCGGTTGATAAAATTAAGATCGATAAGAATGGTGAATTTGAATTTAAAGGGAAGGTTTCGATTCCGACTTATTATCTTTTAAAACTGTCAAACAATAATTTCATCACACTTTTAGTTGATTCGGTCGATCAGGTTTTTGTTGAAGCCGATGCCATTAATTTTGGGAGGGAATACCTTGTTCAGGGTTCTCTCGGATCAATCCAGGTGAAAGAACTGACCGAAAATCTGAACCGCACTGAATTTAAACTTGATTCATTGAGGCAACTTTACAGTTTATATAATAATAATCCTGATTATGAGAATTTAAAGATCAAATGGAATCAGCAATACGATTCTATTATAGAATCGCAGAACAAATTTTCGGTAAATTTTGTTCTTAAAAATCCTTTTTCAATGTCCAGTGTTTATGCTTTGTATCAGAAATACAAAGACCAGACCTATGTAATCCGCGATTTTCAGACCATGCGTACAGCCGCATCAGCATTATATGCCATCTATCCGAACTCGTTAATGGTAAAAGCTTTATACGAAAACGCGAGTCAGATTCTGCGAAATGAGCAGGCTGCAAAAATGAAAAAATATATCGAACAGGAGGGTTTAAACAGCCCCGATATTGTGCTTCCTGACGTTAGCGGAAAGGAAATTGCACTTTCGTCGCTGAGGGGAAAAGTGGTGCTGCTTCAGTTCTGGGCAGCTGAGGATAAAGGTTCTCGCGTGCTGAATTCATTGCTGGTTGATGCATATCAGAAATATAAACCTAAAGGGTTCGAAATTTACCAGGTAAACATTGGAACCAACCGGAGTGAGTGGATTGATGTCATCGATCAGGATAAACTGAAATGGATAAACGTTGGCGATCTGGAAGGAAGTACAAAAGCCAGATTAAGTTATAATATTCAAAGTATTCCATACAATTACCTTTTAGATAAGGAAGGTAAGATAGTTTCCAAAAATCTGACAGGTTCTGATTTAGATAAAGCACTTGCCGGGATTCTCAGATAATATTGCAGAAAAATCGGTTTACAAAAGGATAAAGAATTATTTTGACAATAAAAAGGAAAATATATTTTGTTTCCGATGCTCATCTTGGAGCACCTGCATTAAAAAACAATCATGAACGTGAGTTGCTCTTTGCACAGTGGCTCGACAGCATTTCAGGAGATGTTGAGGAATTGTATTTAATGGGCGATATTTTCGATTTCTGGTGGGAATATAAAAAGGTTGTACCACGGGGTTTTACAAGGATACTGGGGCGTATTGCCAATTTTACCGACAGGGGAATTCCGGTTTATTTTTTCCCGGGGAATCACGATTTATGGGTTTTCGATTACTTACCCGAAGAAACAGGTGTAGTTGTTTGCAGAAAGGAGGTGATTAAAGAATTTAATGGCATGAAATTCTTTCTGGCCCACGGCGATGGACTTGATTCTGAAGATGTTGGTTACCTCAGGCTGAAAAAAATTTTTACCAATAAAAAGCTTCAGTGGCTTTACTCGCGGTTACATCCTAATTTTGCGCTTCATATTGCCCATCAATGGTCGAAATCGAGCAGAAACGCAAAATTCTTAAAAGGAGAAGAAGAATTTAATGTTAATAATGACGGAATATGTAATTTTGCCCGGAATTATTTAAAACAGGAGTCGATAGATTATTTTATTTTTGGCCACCGTCATCAGATGGTCGATATCTCAATTGGCGAAAAAACAAGATTTGTCCTTTTAGGCGATTGGATAAAAAACTTTTCGTACGGTGTTTTTGACGGAGAAAAATTTGAATTAAAGAAATATAAGGAAATAGCTGAAGGCTAATAGGTTGGATTGCAATGAAAAAAGAAATTTTTACAAAAATTACAGGAACAGGAAGTTATCTTCCATCTATTGTTATAAAGAACGATTATTTTTTGAACCACGAATTCTACGAACCTTCGGGAAAGAAAATCACTGATAAAACCAATCAGGAGATTATTCAGAAGTTTTACGAAATCACCAATATTGCCGAAAGAAGATACATTGCTGATAACCAGCTCACTTCTGATATTGCCACATTGGCTGTTGAGGATGCCTGCAATTCAGCCGGTGTCGATAAAGAAAGTCTCGATTTTATCATTGTAAGTCACAATTTTGGAGATATTCTTCCCGGAAATGTGCGGATGGATGCAGTTCCATCGCTCGCAAATCGGGTTAAAATGAAATTGAAAATTAACAATCCTGCATGTTTTTGTCACGATGTTATTTCGGGCTGCCCAGGCTGGACGCAGGGAATGATAATAGCTGACGCTTATATTAAAAGTGGTTTTGCAAAACGTGGCGTGGTTGTGGGTTCCGATGTATTATCCCGGATTTCAGATCCGCACGACCGCGATTCGATGATCTATGCCGACGGTGCCGGTGCCACTGTTGTAGAAGCCGTTGAAAGCGATGAACCAACAGGTATTCTCTGCCATTCGAGCCGCTCCGATTCTGCCCAGTATGGATCTTTACTTACCCTTGGCGGCTCTTATCATCCTGATTTTCCGGGGAATGAGTTGTATGTGAAAATGATCGGACACAAACTCTATGTTTATGCCATCAGCACTGTGCCAAAAGTGGTAAAGGAAAGTCTTGACATGGCGGGTCTTCACCTCACCGACATCAAAAAAGTGTTTATTCACCAGGCCAACGAAAAAATGGATGAGGTAATTCTCTCCAACGTTTTCAAACTTTATGGCGAAACCGGCAACGTACGGGACATTATGCCGATGAGTATAAGCAAACTTGGCAACTCTTCAACAGCAACCGTTCCTACTTTGCTCGACCTTGTGATAAAAGGCAAAATGAATGGGCACCATGTTGAAAAGGGTGATTATATTTTGCTTTGCTCCGTGGGTGCCGGTATGAACATCAACTCGATTGTTTACAAATGGTAGGCCCGGGTTGCAAGCGATGTTATTTACAATTTACAGATTTACCATTTACTATTGATTCTGCATTGTAGCATTCATGCAGGTTTTTAAAGTAATTGAGTAACTGTATTATTGAGATATTGAGGAAGGAAGGCATGCCCGCTCTGCTAAAACAACGGGTTAAAACGAATAGAAAATTTACCCCCGAAGCGTCGGGTTACAGATTTACCATTTACAATTTCCTCTTTGTTGCTTATTCCAATCAAGAACTCACGCATTATAGCACTATAGCATTATAGCATTCATGCATTTTTTTCCCCATCCACTAATCCTACCACAGAACAGGTTCCAGGCCATGCTTTTTCAGGAACTGGTTGGTGCGGCTGAAATGGTGGTTACCGAAAAAGCCTCGGTTAGCCGAAAGAGGCGACGGGTGTACCGAAGTCAAAACAAGATGTCTGCTCTGGTCGATAAACTGTCCTTTGCTGATGGCATAGCTTCCCCAAAGTATAAAAACCACGTGTTCTTTTTGGGCATTGATGATGTTGATTACGGCGTCGGTAAACTGTTCCCAGCCTTTTTTCTGGTGCGAACCGGCCATATTTTCACGAACCGTGAGCGTTGCATTGAGTAATAAAACTCCCTGTTGCGCCCAACTGATGAGGTTTCCGCTTGTAGGAATGGGTTTTCCCACATCGTTTTTCAGTTCGGTGAAAATATTGCGCAGACTGGGCGGAAACTGTATTCCGTCGTTAACCGAAAAACAAAGACCGTGTGCCTGTCCCGGCCCGTGGTAAGGGTCCTGACCTAAAATCACCACTTTCAGTTGGTCGAAAGGGCACTGGTCGAAGGCATTGAAAATGAGTTTGGCAGGCGGGTAAATTTTGTGGGTTTTGTACTCGGTGCGTACAAAGTCGGTTAACTGGTTAAAATAAAGCTTTTCAAATTCTACGTTTAAAACAGCCTTCCAGCTTTCGTCGATGCGTACTTCCATAATAATTTGGTTTTTGAGAAACCGAATTTAAACTGATTTCAGCGAAAAAGGAAACTTTACTGTGTTTTAAATTCTCATTCCCTTTGCAATTTTCAACAGTTCTACAACTGTTTTCCAGTTTCGTGTAGTGGCGGTCACTTTCAGTTTCGATTCAAGGAAAGTGTTTGTAAG
>JBBIPU010000094.1:0-16972 GCA_037442685.1 Draconibacterium sp.
TCATAGGGTTCTGCATCCTCAGTAAAGTAGAAATAAATATAGCCGCCGTCGCCACCGGGGCCACCAAAACCACCGCCCCCGCCATGCCCGCCATCTCCGCCGTTTTGCCCCGGGCCTTCATGCCGGATTGTAACATTTTCCTGCACCACCACATCCACATAAATGGTTTCTGTAGTCTGAACATCCACTTCAATTTCGGTTGTATTTCCATCGGCATCGGTAACCTGCCTTTTTTCTTTTTTGGTTACTGTTTGTGACTGGGGCTGTTTTTCAATTTTCTCAACCACAACCGTTTCGAACCAAACTTCGCCATCCATGCCGCTGCCGCCATTTCCGCCGCTGCCACCGTCGCCGCCACGTCCGCCACTGCCACCGTTTGCGTTTATTTCCAGTTTTCCGCCTTCAGGATTGATCAGAAAAAATTTTTCCTCACCACTCAACAGGTTTTGTGCATAAACATAGAGCAGATTACAGTTTAAAAGCGAATCGAAATAAAGATCGGCCCAAACCCCGATGTCGGGTGCATTTTCTCCCGGTTCTCCATCCTGTCCAAAACCTCCGTCGCCACCATTGCATCCTGTTCCGCCATTTGAACCGTTTGAGCCCGAAAATCCCCAGGTTCCGCTTTGCCCAGTGAAATTGAGCGAGTATTGTTTTTTATAATCCATCAATACTGAAAAAGTGTCGGTAACGGCAGGGTTCAAAACCGGCGTTACAACCAGCGAAGCCGTGTGGTTTTCGATGTTCATAAAATCGGGATCGATGGTAAATTTACCTTTTTGCCAGCTACCTCCCGAAGTTTCAAACCAAAAACCAACCGCCTGATTTTCATTGCGCAGTTTGTCCGAAATCCGCATTATTCCGTTGTTGTAAACCGATATGATTTTGCCTTCAATCATACTTCCGGGCGATTTTGCAAAAGGCATCCCGGGAACAAACTCAACCGATGTTTCGTAATTGAGCGGAATCAGCAAACGTTCCAGTATTTCAGGATTTTTTTTTGGCGAAACTTCCACTTCGATGTATTTCCCGACTGAAGGAACCAGTTTTTCGTTTACCTCGATTTTGCCATTCGCAAACCGGCCGCCCGCCACAAAAACATTGTAACGCCCCCACGAAACATTCCCGCCGCGGGTGCCGCGGGTTTTGCGCACTTTCCCGTCAGGATGAAATGATGTGATTGATATGCTGAATTTTTCGCCAGGCAAAACCAGTTGATTTTTGTCGTAATCAATTTTCAGCGAGTCGATTTTGAAGGCAGCAGCAGTAAAAGTGACAAGGTTTAAAACCAGGAAGAAAACTGAGATTTTCAGAAAGTAGAAAGTTTTCATGGCTGCCGGTTTTTATAGTTTATGATAAGTGCAAAACTCAAAAACCGTTCCATAACAATTATGAACTATTCAAAACAAGGGAAAAATAGAATATCTTTGAAGAAAAAAATATGGCTCAGTTTACACACATCATTTTCGATCTCGACGGCACACTGGCCGATCCTCGTGAAGGAATCCGCAATTCGATAAAATATGCCCTGAAAAAAATGGGAAAAGACCAATTTTCCGAAGATTTGCTCGAACGGTTTATTGGCCCGTCGCTGCAATGGGGATTCAGCAATATTTTTGGAATGAATGAAAAAGATACTCATCTGGCAGTGAAGTATTTCCGCGAATATTTTGGTGAGAAGGGATTGTACGAAAACGAACCTTATCCGGGAATAAAAGAGTTGCTTGAAAACTTGCAGTCGTCGGGCAAAAAGTTATATATCGCTTCCTCAAAACTCGAAAAATATGTGCACCGCATTTTGGAACATTTTGGTTTTGAACAGTATTTCACCATGGTCAAAGGAGCCGATTACAGTGGTTTAAACGCTTCGAAACAGGAACTGATTTACGAAATTATGGCTGTCCGGGATATTGCTCATATCAAAAATGTGGTAATGATTGGCGATACAGTTTACGACATTGAAGGTGGAAAACACAACAGGATTTCGACCATTGCAGTGGGGTATGGTTTCGGAATAAAAGATGAATTGATGGCTGCCGGTCCCGATTTTTATGCTGAAAGCGTGAAAGATCTTTCCGTGATTTTAAATTCGTGAGGTAATTTTTTACATTGTATTTTTGTAACTTTCATTTTAAAAGAGTTATAAAATGAAAATGCCACTTCCCTTAAAACCTGGCGACAAGATCAGGATTGTTTCTCCGGCCGGAAAAGTAAAAGAAGAATATGTTTATCCGGCCATGGATTGGTTACAAAAACAGGGATTCAGGGTTGAATTGGGGAAACATGTATTTGCAGGTCATTTTCAGTTTGCAGGTACCGACCAGCAACGCCTTGAAGATTTACAGACAGCTCTTGATGACTCTGATACTGCAGTAATTATCTGTTCACGCGGTGGATATGGAACAGTCCGGATTATCAGGCAACTTGATTTTTTAAATTTCATGGCAAATCCCAAATGGCTCGTGGGTTTCAGCGACATCACCATTTTACATTCTTGTCTGAACAACCGGAATATTGCCACAATTCACGGTGCAATGCCGCAATATTTTTTTGAGCCTGAAGGCAAACCGTCAGAAAATCTGAAGTCTTTGATGCAGTTATTAACCGGGGGAAAAGCGCATTATTTATTTAATAACAGCGATAATAACCGTCAGGGAAAAGTTACAGGTGAATTGGTTGGAGGAAATCTTTCCATTATTTCAAGTATGCAGGGAACACCGTGTGAACTGAAAACAGATGGGAAAATATTGTTTCTTGAAGATATCGATGAGTTTTTGTATCACACCGACCGGATGGTACACCAGTTAAAATTATCCGGGAAACTGGATCATCTGGCAGGTCTGATTCTGGGCGATTTTACCGATATGAAAGATAATGAATCGCCGTTTGGCAGATCGGTTCATGAAATTATTATGGATGCAGTTCAGGAATTTGATTATCCTGTTTGTTTCGGATTTCCCGCCGGTCACGATAAAAAGAATCTTGCACTTGCTTTCGGATTGAAATGGGAGTTGGAAGTTTTAAATGAAAACTCGATCCTGCGCTTACTTTAAACTTTTAATTCTGAACTTTAAACTTTTATGGCTACCCAGCAGGAAATAGGCGAACTTGCAGAACAACTGGCACAGGCACATTTGGTAAAACTTGGATATCAAATACTTGATACAAATTATCATTATGGCCATCTCGAACTCGATATCGTAGCCCGCGATGGTGAAGAACTTGTCATAGTAGAAGTTAAAGCCCGAAACGGAATCCGTTACGAACATCCCTCCGAAGCCGTTACAAACAATAAAATAAAACGCATTGTGGAAGCAGCCGATGGATACATTCAGGAGAAAAACTGGCAGGGTGAAACCCGATTTGATATTGTCACCATCATATTTTTTGGTCAAAACTTTGAACTTGAACATTTCAAAGAAGCATTTTACCCAACCCTCTGACTTCTGGAAGCATTTTATAAGCTGCAAGCGGGTTGAAACATTTTTTTTAAAAAACTGACGATTATATCTTGAAAAAATTATATTTACCCCACTAAACTTAATCTTATGAATATAGAAGAGCTCCGCACATACTGTCTGTCTCTTGCCGGTGTGACTGAAGATTTTCCATTTGATGAAAACACGTTGGTTTTTAAAGTGAGTGGAAAAATGTTTTGTCTTACTGATCTGGAAGGTCAGTTATCAGTAAGTTTAAAGAACGAACCTGAAAAAAATATTGAACTGAGGGAAGAACACAAGGCTATTAAACCCGGATATCACATGAGTAAAGCTCACTGGAATACGGTTGAAATCGATGGTTCAATCCCTGACGATGTAATAAAAAATCTGATCGACGAATCGTACGATCTGGTTGTGATGAAACTGAAAAAAGAAGAGCAGCAAAAGCTTAGAAGTTATTGATGAAGATTAATTTTTTAACGCAAATAATTGTATTGACCTTTTTCCTGGCACAAAATGTCTTTAGTCAGGAAGAGAAGGAAGTTTTTACAATTGAAAAGGAAATTAGACACCTCCCTGTTATCAGCCAGGGAAATACGGGTACCTGCTGGAGCTTTGCCACAACCAGTTTTCTCGAATCGGAAATAATAAGAAAGGGATTTGCAGAAACTGATTTGTCGGAAATGTATTTTGTATATTACGGCTACATCGATAAAGGAAGACAATATCTGATGTACCAGGGAAACAACGGTTTCAGCCAGGGTGGTCAGGCACACGATGTTTTCAACGTGATCCGTGAAAAGGGGATGGTTACTTACGATGAATTTCCGGGTTTACAAGTGGACGGAAAATACCGGCACGGTAAATTGGTAAATGAACTCGACTCGATTGTCAAAGTGCTGAACAGTAAAAAAGATGATTTCAATGCTTTTGATGTCGAAAGTTTCTATCCTGTTCTGAAAGAGCAAATCGGGAAATTGCCTAAAAAAGTAAAACTTGAAGACAGGAATTTCACACCTGATGAAATGGTTGTAAAATTTCAGATTAATCCCGATGATTACGTTGAACTGACATCATACAGTCATCATCCGTTTTACAAGCCATTTGTGCTTGAGGTCCCCGATAACTGGGCGCACGCCTGTTATTACAACGTTCCGGTTGATGAACTGATGGAAATAATGTACAATTCCTTGAATAACGGATTCACGGTTTGCTGGGACGGCGATACTAGTGAAAAAACCTTTATTAATAAATCGGGAAAAGCAGATCTCCCGGAAAAACAAATCGGAAAAGTTGACCAGGAACTGCGTCAGGAAACTTTTATGAACAGAACTACCACCGACGATCATTTAATGCATCTGGTGGGGCTTTCGAAAGATTCGAAAGGGCGAAAGTGCTTTTATACAAAAAATTCTTGGGGGGCAGAAAGCAATTCGTACAGTGGTTATCTGCACATGACTGAAGATTATGTGAGGCTGAAAACCATTGCAATACTTGTGCATAAAGATGCAATTCCGGAAAATATAAGACAAAAACTCAATCTCTGATGCGCGAATTTTATCTTAATTCAGAATATATCGAACTGGTTAAACTGCTCAAACTGCTGCGTTTTGCAGAAACCGGCGGACATGCCAAAATCCTGGTTGAAGAGGGTGAAGTTTTTCTGAATGGAAACAGGGAATTCAGGAAAAGGGCAAAATTACGGCCCGGAGATAAAATTGAAATATTTGGTGAAGTAATTCTCGTTAAAGCAAAGTGATAGTGTCAAAATATTGAACGGTGAACATGAAATTCATTTTCCTGTAATTCATGTCACCTGTATTGTCCGGATTTTACTTTCAGGCAGTTTTTCCAAGAAACTGAATCGTGTTTTTCACATTATCCAGTTTAATCAGGTCCTCGTCATTGATAGAGATTTTGAAAATACCTTCAAGATAATACGTAAAAATCGACCAGTCAACCGTATCGAACCTCAAATCGTCATTAAATGATGTGCTGAGTTTTATTTTTTGCTTCTGAATACCTGTTTTTCGAAGCACCCTGTAAAGGTTTCTCCTGATCTTTTTGTCTTCCATCGTTATCTGCTTAGTTGCTAAAAAATCGAACAAATAATTCAACCGGTCAAATATATGAAAAAATCGGGGTATAAAATAATCGTTTAACACAATTTAACGCTGAATATATGTTTAAATATCAGTTTTTCAGCTATTTGCGACCATTAGCGATGGGAAATATTTTTGTTGAAGAAGTGATTTAGACGATTTGAATAAATAGAAATAATTTGAACTGTTTATATTTACCGGAAATTATTCAGAATACTGTTTTAATATTCCTGTTATGAAAAGAATTTTGTTTTTTACAGTTGTTGCATTATTTGTAATTACCGTTTCCTGCGGTGGAAGAAGCAATAAACCGGGCGAAACTCAGGTGGTAATTCACACTGATTTTGGTGATATTAAGATGAAATTGTACGACGATACACCAAAACACAGGGATAACTTTCTGAAACTTGTAAATGAAGGATTTTACAACGATCTTCTGTTTCACAGGGTAATCAATCATTTTATGATTCAGGGTGGCGATCCGGCTTCGAAAAACTCAAAACCCGGGGAAATGTTAGGTAATGGTGGCCCCGGTTACACTGTTCCGGCTGAAATTAATCCAAAACACTTTCATAAAAAAGGTGCAGTTGCTGCTGCGCGGATTGGAGGGCCAAAAAACCCGGAGAAAAATTCAAGTGGTTCACAGTTCTACATTGTACAGGGGAGAGTATTCCGCCCGGGAGAACTTGATACTCTGGAAATAACAATTAATAAACAGAGGAAAGAGATGATGCTTCGCGATAAATTAATCGCTGAAAACGAAAAACTTAATGAATTTAAAAAGAATAACGACAAGGTAGGATTCGATATTTTTGTGGCTCAGATGAGAACTAAAGTGGATAGCATCTATGATTCAGGCAATAAATTTTCACTTTCAAAAGAGCAACGCGATGCATATACCACAGTTGGGGGTTATCCTTCGCTCGACGGTGAATACTCTGTTTTTGGCGAAGTTGTTGAAGGACTTGATGTTGTTGATAAAATTGCCGCTGTTAAAACAAATAACGCAAACAGGCCTGAGGCAGACGTGAAAATGAAAATTGAACTTGTAAAGTAAAATGGCACGTTATTTTTTGCTGTCGGTTTTAATCAATGTCCTGTGGCTGGGTGGTTATTCGCAAACTAAAGAGGTCGAAATTTCCACAAACCTGGGTTCGATGAAATTCAGGCTGTACGATGACACTCCAAAACACCGCGATGCTTTTATTGAGTTGGCGAAACAAGGTTATTACAACGGAACATTATTTTACAGGGTAATTCAGAATTTTCTGATTCAGGGAGGATCAAAAAGTTCGAAAAATGCTGCACCCGGAAAAAGAATCGGGTATGGTGATCCGGATAAAACCGTTGATGACGAAATACTTGCTAAATATTTTCATAAAAAAGGGGCTTTGTGTGCGCCAAGGCAACCTGATGAAAGTAATCCTTTTAAGCAATCAGATATTTCGCAGTTTTATATTGTAAAGGGGCATGTAATTTCATCGGGCGAATTGGATACGATGGAACTTGCAGTAAACCGGCCCATCAGAAATAAAATAATTCAGGAAGTGATGACACCCGATGTGAGGGAAAAACTGAAAAAACTGAAAGAGGAGAAAAAAGTGGAAGAGTTCAGGGAGCTCGCTCAATCGGTTAAAGATAAAATTGAAACTGAATACAGGTACAGTCCGGGTGTTGTTGAATTTACCAAGGCACAGCGTGAAGCTTACACCACGGTTGGCGGTTATCCCGAACTTGATGGCAAATACACGATTTTTGGCGAGTGTATTTCAGGATTCGATATAATTGATAAAATCGCTTCTCTGCCAACCGACAAAAACAACCGTCCGTTTACCGATGTAAAAATCACTGTAAAAGTTTTAAAGGAATAAAATGAGGAATCTGGTCTTTCTGTTTATCATTTCTTTGTTGTTTTCTTGTACTCAGAAAGAAAAGCAAAAGGAGAACGCTTCAACATCAGCGAATTCTACAGAGAGTCAGGAAGATCAGAATTTAAACGCAGATTGGGAAAAGGTCAGATCATCGGTTATTAAATTTGATTCGTACGACGGGGACAGGATTTTGGAAACAGGACAAGGTTTTTTTGTTGCCGACAATCTGATTGTAACCATGTACTCGCTGGTCAGCAGGGCAAACAAAATAGTATTTACACCGCTTAATGAAAATTCGAAATATGTTGCCGACAAATATGTTGCACTCGATCGTATCAACGACATCATAATTCTTTATTGCGATGCGGTTAAACGTACACCGATCGAACTTTTTCACGACACGGTACCCAAATCGGCAAAAACAATGTACATTTCAAACTCACCAAACAAAACGGTACAGCTCTTCAGCGGAAAAGCGCTGAATTTATCCACTGTAAAAGGAACTAAACTTTACAGAATAACAAACCGGATAAACAAATCGAATTTTGGAATGCCCGTTTTTATTTCGAACAAACAGGTAATCGGAATTGGTTTTTCGGCGATTGACAGTTACGAAATGCGAAGTTTTGCCATCCCGTCCGATTATATTTCTCAACTGCTTGAAAAACGGAGCAAAGTACCTGCCTCACTTGAATCACTCCGATCAGGTGCAAGCAACGAAACAGCTGCCGAAAACAGCAAAATTAAAGGGTTGGTTCTGGAAACTGATGCCGGCGACATTACCATCCGTTTATTTAATGAAACGCCGGAGTACCGCGATAATTTTATAAAACTTACCAAAGAGCATTACTTCGACAGTTTACTCATTCACCGCGTGATCAAAGATTTTGGAATTCAAAGTGGCGCTGCCGATTCAAGGTATGCTGAAAAAGGTGATAACATTGGATTTAAAGGTCCGGGTTACACAATTCCGGCACATTTTGTCCCCGGGTTTTTTCATAAACGCGGAATGATTGGTTCGCCCAGAAAACCTGATACAAAGAATGAACGGCTCCGTTCCGACGGTTCACAGTTTTATATCGTTTCAGGCAGAAAATATTCAGATGCCGATTTGAGCGAAATTGAAAAACAAAACAATTACAAATTCAGTGCTGAACAGCGCGAAGTTTACAAAATCATCGGAGGAGCCCCGCATCTCGACGGCAGTTACACCATTTTCGGCGAAGTGGTTTCGGGAATGGATGTGGTGGATAAAATAGTGCAGGTGGAAACCGACAGCCAGTGGCGGCCATTGAAAGATATCAGGCTGAAAAAAATTATGATCCTGAAATAACCGGCAGATCAAATATTTCTGTCAGTTCCATACCGTCGTTCAGCCAGAAAGTTTTTAATCCCGATTGTTGTGCACCGATAATATTCTTTTCAAGATCATCGATAAAAAGCGATTCTTCAGGATTTATCCCTGAAAGTTCGATCACTTTTTTGTAAGAATTGATATCGGGTTTTCGGAAGTGAATTTCATGTGAGTAATAATCTTTCACAAAAAGAGATGGAAATTCAATTCCGTGTTCAGCTTTAAAATTCCTGTGTAAACGGTCGATGTGAATTTTATTGGTGTTGCTGAAAAGATAAACATTGTACTTTTTTGCCAGATCCTGAACAACTTTCACCCGGCTGGCGGGAATATCCAGAATCATAGCATACCAGGCATCTTCAATCTGTAAGTCAGTTAAATCCGGATTATTCAACACCCTGCGTACCCCGTTACAGAATTCTTCGGGAGTAATTTTCCCCACCTCAAGTTCATGAAAAACCGGATCGGAATAAGCCTGTTGATTATCAAGAACATCCTTGCTCATTCCCAACTGCTGAAACGCCCTGATCGATGCGTTAAAGTCGAGATTTAGCAGAACTTTTCCCAAATCGAATATGATGTTTTTTATATTTGTAAGGTCTGGCTTCATAAATTATTTATTAAAGCCTGCGAATATAAAAATTAAATTTCTGAGCATTGAAAATATCAGGAAAACATTACACCACCATTTGGATAAAGGAAGGAGAAGCCGGAATTATTCAGGTGATCGATCAGCGGAAACTTCCATTCCTGTTCGAAATATCTGAGTTGAAAACGGTCGGGGATGTTTATTATGCAATCAGAGAAATGGTGGTCCGCGGAGCCCCGCTGATCGGTGTGACTGCCGCTTACGGAATGTACCTTGCGGTTTTGAATTTTGCAGAAGGTGATTTTAAAAAATATATCGGCAAAGCGGGCGATTATCTGAAATCTTCGCGTCCGACCGCGGTAAATCTTGCATTTGCTGTTGATGAAATTTCATCATTTATCCTTGAAAATCAATCCGATTCAGATCTTGTTCAGAAAGTACTTCAGAAAGCCACTGACCTGAAAGTGATGGAAATAGGTTTCAGCAATAAAATTGGCGAATACGGATTGAAAATCATTGAAGAAATTTACAGGCGAAAACAACAAACAGTAAATATTCTGACTCACTGCAACGCGGGCTGGCTGGCGTGTATCGACTGGGGAACTGCCACTGCTCCTATATACAAAGCTCATTTACAAGAAATTCCTGTTCATGTCTGGGTCGATGAAACCCGTCCCCGAAACCAGGGAGCAAGGCTGACAGCTTTCGAACTTGGAGAGGAAGGTGTGCCACATACTGTTATTCCCGATAATACCGGCGGCCATTTGATGCAGCACGGAATGGTTGATCTTGTAATTGTCGGGAGCGACCGTACTACATCGAACGGAGATGCAGCAAATAAAATAGGTACCTATTTAAAGGCGCTTGCAGCAAAAGATAATAACATCCCGTTTTATGTTGCTTTGCCATCTTCAACTTTCGATTGGGGAATAGAAGACGGTTTAAAAGAAATTCCGATTGAAAAGCGAGATCCGGCTGAGGTTGCTGAAATTGAAGGCTGGAATGGAAAAGAATTTGAAAATGTAAGACTGATTCCGGTAAAAAGCAAAGCCGTTAATTACGGTTTCGATGTAACACCTGCCAGGCTGATCACCGGATTTATTACCGAACGTGGTATTTGCGAGGCGAATAAAGAAGGTATTCTGAAACTGTTTCCTGAAAAGGGAAAGTAATTAAAATTTTTGGATTTGATATTTAAGTTACAATAAACTGAATATGACTGTTAAAATTGCAATTATTGGTGGTTCGGGATTTGAAAATCCTGATATTTTAAAAAATGCAACCGAAACTGAAGTTGAAACTCCTTTCGGAAAAACAACTTCAACATTCAAGACCGGCAAAATTTCAGGGGTCGATGTGGTTATTTTATCGCGCCACGGCAGAGATCATTCCATCCCGCCATCGAAAGTAAATAACCGTGCAAATATCAGCGCGCTTCATCAACTGGGGTGCACGCATATTCTGGCAACCACTGCCTGCGGAAGTTTGCGCGAAGAAATAAAACGCGGAGATATGGTTATCCCCGATCAGTTTATCGATTTTACCAGGCACAGGGAAGTTACTTTTCACGACGAATTTGAAAATGGCAATCTGAAACACACTCCGATGGCCGATCCGTTTAACAGCGAACTCAGAAACAAGTTAATTGCAAATGCCACCGATTTAAATCTCAGTTTTCATCCGAAAGGTACCGTTGTTACCATCGAAGGCCCGAGGTTTTCAACAAGGGCAGAATCGAAAATGTTCCGTATCTGGGGTGCGGATGTGATCAACATGTCGATTGCTCCTGAGTGTATTCTGGCAAATGAACGGGGCATTCCGTACGCTGCGGTTGCGCTCAGCACCGATTACGACTGCTGGAAAACCGATGAGGAGCCGGTTACATGGGAAGAAGTGCTGAAAGTTTTCAATCAGAATGTTGAAAATGTTATTCGTTTGCTTGTCAGGACAATTGCCTCATTCAGGCAGTAAAATTTAAATTTCCCTTGCTCCCCACGAAGTGTGGATGTCTTTCCAGTTTAAAATCTGAGGTTTTTTAAAGTTTTGCTGAACATTTTCAATTAACTCGCCTCTAATTTCAATTTCCTGCAAATCAGAAGGTTTCATTCCCTCTTTAATTGCAACAGTGAAAGTGGGTACTTCAGATTTATCGAAACCCATGATCCGGGCGGCGACCATATCGGTTGCAAGCGGATTGGTACCGGCAATAATCAGGTTGGTTTTCACCAGTTCTCCGGAAGATGGGCCGTTTCCTTCCATCGCTGTTGAACCGTCAATAACAACAAGACCCGGTGTGCATGCTTTTACCATGTCCAGTATTTCGTATGCAATTCCGGGCGATTTGTTTTCCATCCCCGAATCGTGCAAACATGCCCGCACTGAGCAGTAAACACTGCCCGGATACAAACCGATCAGGTTTTTCATTCCAAGAGTTACTGTGGCAAGCACATGTGTTTTCATCATCGGTACAGATACAAGCATATCAATGTCAGTCAATGATTTATGAACTGTAATCTTATCCGATAAAAATCCACCCGGAACATTGACTTCGACCATTTCGCCTGAATGAAGATTGATCAGCGGAATGTTTAAAGATCGGGCCAGTGCGGTGTACCCCAGAATATCGAAAACATGTTTTTGCATCGGATCAAGAATATCCGTTCTTTTTGTCCTGAATGTTTCGTCGTCTTTAATATTAAATCCCGGCGCAGCTGCTGAACCCTCGCCGATGCAAACATCTTTTCCTGCTTTTTGCAACAAAACTGCCAGTTTTTTAATTACTTCAGGCTTGGTCGTCATGGCAGGATCGGGGGCTACAAGATTGGGTTTGAGCATTATTTTCTGCCTGTTCAGAGTTACTGATTTTATTCCTCCAAGTAATTCAACAGCTTCTTCAACAGCGGCGTCAATATTATCGTTCCTGATTTTTACAATGCTGACAACCGGGGCTTCGTTTTTGAATCCAAAACCTGAAGCAATGGCGAGAGTACCGGCAAGACCCGTTACAACAAATTGTCGTCTTGAAATGTGCTGTTTTTTCATTGTAAAAGTTGAATTATGAAATAAGTTACGCTTGTTGTACTGAAATTACAGGAAAATGTTCATTTAAATTTCATTGTATCACTTTTAACATTTTGCAGATGAACATTTTAATTTGATATTTTTTGGCATAGCATTTGTAAAAATACAATAACTGTTTCAAAGCCATGAAAAACAGAAAAACATTTAAAAGTTTTTATAATTCGATTGTTTAAATACAACGACTTATTCCCGGCGGCATCTTTCAAAAGGTGCCGTTTTTTGTTTTCTTTTTTACTTTATCGACTGATTAATGCACTAATTCATTGCTTTTTTCATCGCGCCTTTTTACATTTATAACCGGATTTCAAAATCATTTCACCAACCAACTTGTAAATGAATCGCAGGTATTTTTCAAAAACAACATTTGCCGCAGCCGCAGGAATTGCAGCAATGCCCGGCATGGCAATAACTCTAAAAACCGGAATTGTAAACATCAGACTTGGAGGACCGGTTTTTAAAAAGTACAATAATCCTGATGAATGGATTCAGGCGCTTAAAGAGCTGAATTACAGGGCTGCGTACTGCCCGGTACAGCCAGGGACAGACTCAGGAACCGTCAGATTATACAAAGATGCTGCTGCAGACGCCGGTATTGTTATTTCTGAAGTGGGCGCCTGGAGCAATCCGATCGATCCGGATGAAACAAAAAGCAAAGCTGCAATCGAAAAATGTATCAGTTCGTTGCAGTTAGCCGATGAAATTGGCGCTAATTGCTGCGTAAATATCAGTGGTTCACGTAATCCTGAAAAATGGGCCGGGCCACACAAGGATAACCTAACCCCTGAAACATTTGATTTGATTGTTGAAACAACGCGAAAGATCATCGATGCGGTAAAACCCGGAAACACTTTTTACGCTCTGGAAACAATGCCCTGGGCTTATCCCGATTCGGTTGAATCGTACGAAAAACTGATAAAGGCAATCGACAGAAAACAGTTTGGCGTTCATCTCGATCCGGTCAACCTGGTGGTCAGTCCGCAGGTGTATTATAAAAATGGCGAAATGATTTCAGAGGCATTTAAAAAACTGGGGGCTTATATTAAAAGTTGCCATGCCAAAGATATTTTGCTTCTCGAAGATCAGCTGACACCGCATTTGCCTGAAGTACGCGCCGGACTTGGAAATATGAATTACACAGTTTACCTGGTTGAACTTTCGAAACTGAAAAATGTACCCCTGATGCTTGAACATCTGAATACAGCCGAAGAATATGATCTTGCAGCTAAATACATCAGGGATGTTGCAAAAGAGAACAATATTTTCCTGTAATTTTTTTATTATTATAAATATAGAATATAGTTTTGTATAGCTAATGAATGTAATAATAATGTCGAACCAATTAAAAATTTAAAGTCATGTCAAAATCAATGGATACTAAAAAAGAGTCGAAAAAAGAACCAAAAAAATCAATCAAGGAAAAAAGAGTTGAAAAAAAAGATAAGAAACATAAGTATTAGAAATTGTTTTCATTCTTTATTTTCATGATTTGTTGAATAACTGTCGGGCTTTTGACGAAATAACATCAAAAGCCCGATTTTTTTGCCCGGCACAAACAAGGATTCATTTAATAATGAGGTGTTTCTGTAAAAATCAGTTATCCGGAATTGTGATGATTATTAATTTTCTGGGAACAAAATCAAAACAAATAATTGATCAGATTAAATAAACCAACTGTACCAGGATTATTGAGCTTTTGTTTCTTTTGAGTATTGAAAACTCGTACCCGTCGATGGTGATTTTCTCTTTTACTGCGGGTATTTTCCCGAATTTTAAGATCAGATAACCGGCAAGCGTTTCGTACTGTTTATCTTTTTCGATGGGGTGGGGTAAGTGCTCGTTAATATCGTCGAGTGAAGCTGACGCCAGAACATTGTAAATATTTTCCCCTACTTTTTCAACAAACGGTATCTCGTTGTCATATTCGTCCTGAATCTCTCCAACCAGCTCCTCAAGTATATCTTCCATTGTAATGATACCTTCGGTTCCGCCGTATTCATTAACCACCAGGGCCATTTGCTGATGTTTGATCTGAAATTCGTTCAGCAGTTGTCCAATGCTTTTGGTTTCGGGTACAACATGCATGCTTCTGATTATGTTCCTGATGTTCAGTGGTTCATTTTTACGGGCGGCAATTAAAACATCCTTTAAATACACAACACCAACAATATTGTCAGGCGTGTCCTCGTAACACGGAATCCTTGAATAGCTTTCTTCGATCATTTTTTCAACCATGGCCTCGTTAAAGTCGTTAATGTCGATGGCAAAAACCTGTGTCCGCGGCACCATTACCTGTTTTGCTGTCTGTTCAGAAAACTCGAAGGCATTCTTTATGATTTTGTATTCGGCCTCATCAATTTCTCCGCTTTTTTGCCCTTCCTGAACCAGGTATTTCAATTCTTCACTGCTGTGAATGTCAGAGCCCTGAACTGCTGATATTCCGATTGCTTTCAGGACAAAGTTGGCTATCCCGTTTAATACCCAGATAAACGGGCGAAAAACAACAAAGAAAAATTGCAAGGGATAGGCAACAAACAATGCAGTTCGTTCCGACCGCTGAATAGCAAGCGATTTAGGAGCTAACTCCCCAAAAACGATGTGCAGGATTGTAATTAAAATAAATGCAACAGGTAAAGCAATTTGATGCGCAAGTTCAGGATTTGGCGCTAAACCCATCAATTCCATTAAATTAAGAATAATTTTCGAAACCACGGGTTCACCAATCCATCCCAGTCCAAGACTCGCCAGAGTTATGCCAAGCTGAGTAGCAGCAAGATAACCATCGAGGTGCGACACAATATGTTTGGAAAGAATCGCAATCCGGTGACCTTCTTTTACTTTTAATTCGAGTTGTGATGAACGGACCTTTACAATAGCAAATTCAGCAGAAACAAAAAATCCATTAAGAAAAACAAGCAGGAACGTTATAAAAATATCAAACGCCATAAATTACAGAACTAATATTCAGATGCAAATCTACAAAATCTTTTACACGGGCCTGAAATTTAATTCCATGCGACACAGTTAAGATTGATATGTACGGCAGTTTTAACATTTTGCCCGGTAATTTGTATTCATCGGATTTTATAAAACGATTTTTTTTTGCCGGTTTTATGAAATTATTCCGGGTTTGAAGCGCTGATTCAGGCATGTATAAAAATGGGTTTTGTAGTTTTTGCAAGGGCAAGCAACCTGTTTATTTCCTCTTCGGTAATTGGTTTAAAGTCGTTCATAAATTCAAGCGCTTTCAGAAAAAGTGTATTTTTCCCGGGTGGAACAGCTGCGGTAATATTTTTCGAAAGAGTAAATTTCAATGCCATTTTCATTATCTCCTCATCCTGAACTGGCCGGTACCAGACGTTTTTATCAAATTTTGGTTCACCTTCCGCAAGCGGAGTCAGGGCTATTGCTTTTAAGGCAAGAATTCCCATTCCGCGTTTTTCGGCTTCGGCAAAAACCTGGGGACCAAAATCACCTGCATTCCAGCATACAAAATTTATCGGGAACAAAATCGAATCGAAATCGAAATTTTTCATTGCCAGTAATGCAGCCTCCACCGAATGTGCCGAAAATCCAAGGTGTCTGACTTTCCCTTCTTTTCTGGCTTTTACAAATGTTTCCATCGCCCCGCCTGTACCAAAAACCTGATTTACTTCTTCCACCGAACTCAGCGCGTGTAACTGGTACAAATCGAAATGATCGGTTTCCAGCTTCCGCAACGAGTCTTCCAGCTCTTTTTGTGAACCTGAAGCTGTCCGGTCGTGTGTTTTGCAGGCAAGGAAACAATTTTTCCGGTAAGGTTTTAACGCAGGTCCGAGTTTTTCCTGAGCATTGCCATAACCTGGAGCAACATCGTAATAATTTACGCCCAGTTCAAATGCTTTTGCCACTATTTCGTTGGCAAAATCCTGAGGATTGTCGTTGAGCATGATCCCTCCAAAACCAATGACCGAAAGTTTTTCACCGGTTTTTCCAAGAACTCGCTTCGGAATCTGGTACCCGGCAGAAAAATTGCTGCCAAAATTGCGGATAGCCGGAATTGTCAGTGCAACTGCACCAAAAGCACTATTCATGATAAAATTTCTGCGTTTCATATTTTCTTTATTTAATTGAACTGTTACTGAAATCCAGTGAATTGAAATGTAAGAAAATTCCCTAAAAAAACAAAGGGCGCCAAAAAAAGCGCCCTTTTTAATTCATTTACAAAAAACTGATTATCCTTCATATTTAAAGGATACTTTCAACTTTGTACGGTAAAACTCAACTTTACCATCTTTTAAGTGCATGTCCATCTGGACAACTTCAGCAATTCTCAGTTCGCGCAACGATTTTGATGCGCGTTCAATGGCATTTTGTGCAGCTTTTTCCCATGATTCGGTGCTGCTGCCAACCAATTCAATAATTTTATAAACGCTGTCAGGCATTGTAATATCTTTTTAGTGGATATGTTTTCTTTGATTTTCTAAGTTTACCTTTTTTACGAACATTTTTCCGAATGGTTTACATGAATGAGTTTGAAAAAGAAATAATATTTTTAG
>JBBIPU010000095.1:0-16875 GCA_037442685.1 Draconibacterium sp.
TATGCCAAAAACAAAGAAAGAATTTATTGCACTGCTTGCCAAACGGATGAAAACAGATGAAGAAACTGCAAAACTGTGGATTGAAAGTTACAACGAAACCTTGTTTGATATTTTTAAAACCGGGGAAGGAGTTACCATTGATGGGTTTGGCGGATTTTATCTGGAACGGAGAAGTTCTGGTACAGCTTTCAAATTTAATCCTGGCCAGCGTTTAAAGGCAATATTGGGTTGGAGTTCTACCTTTAAAGAAAAACTAAAATAAAATGACACCAAAAAAAAGATGGATGCCTATCCAGAGCAAAAAGCCAACGGCAAAACGTTCGGATTTGAAAAAAACTGAAATAGAGAAACGCTGTCAGCCTCTTGTAGAAAAATTTAAGCAACAGTATATTAAGGAAAACCCAGATAAAGCATATAGTTATTTAACTGATGTTTATACAAAATGGAGAGGAAATTATTTGCACTTCTGCCAAAAATTCAAATCCGAAAATCCGGATAAGATTAAACCTGAATTTGAAAGAAGTTTTGTTCGATTAGAGTATTTGCGAAGTGACAGTTTTAATTTCTCTTATTTCCGGCATACAGGAAAATGGTTTCCGGTGGCAACCAATTTAACATTAAATGATTGCTTTGAAATGATTGAAAGCAATCCCAACTTTCATCCGATAAGTTAATGTAATTATGAAACTCATTCCCATTTCTGCCGGAAATTTTCATTGCGACGGAGGCGCGCTGTTTGGCGTGATTCCCAAAAAACTCTGGAGCAAACAATATCCCGCCAACGAGGATAATTTTACAAAACTCGCGCTGCGCTGCCTGCTGGTTGACCTTGGTGATCAGAAAATTCTGATTGAAACCGGAATTGGCAACCATTACACTGAAAAACATTTTGAAAACAATGGTTACAATCCGGGGAATCATCTGGAAGATTCTTTAATTCAGAATGGTTATTCAGTTGATGACATTACCGATGTGTTTTTTACCCACCTGCACTGGGACCACTGCACCGGCGCTGTGAAAACCGTGAATGGCCAGCTTGCGCCTGTTTTCCCGAATGCAGATTACTGGTGCAGCAAATCGCAATGGGAACATTCAAAAGTTTCAAATGCACGCGAAAAAGCTGCATACCACAGCGGCGTTCTGAATTTTCTGAAGGAAATTGGCAAAATGAATCAGGTTGAAAATGAAGGTGAACTTTTCCCAAATATTGAAGTCCGGTTTTTCTGTGGCCACACCCCGGGACAGATGATTCCGTTCATTTATTTCAATGGGAAAACAGTGGTTTACATGGCCGATTTGATTCCGACTTCAGCAAATATACCTTTGCTTTGGCTTGCCGCTTACGATTTGTACCCGGTAAAAGCAATGGAAGAAAAAGAAAAATTCCTGGAAGAAGCAGTCAGAAATGAATTCATACTTTTTTTTGAGCACGATTATTACACTGAATGTGCCACGGTTATTAAAACCGAAAAAGGATTTGCTGTAAATGAGAAATTCAGCTGGCAGGAAAGGAACCGATTAAATGAATAAAATCTGTTTTTTTAGAACCAAGTATTTTCTATTTTTACGCCCTTAAGTAAACCAGAAAAAATCGGATGAAGATAAACATCTATTCAAAAATATTTTCCGACTTCAAATCATTTGAAAATACATTGAAAACCTGGAAAGACAATAACGAAACCATTGTCTTTACCAACGGTTGTTTCGATATTGTGCATCATGGCCACGTCGATTCACTGGTAAGATCGGCAGAAATGGGCACCAAACTGATTGTGGGATTAAATGCAGACAGTTCGGTTGAAATATTAAAAGGGAGAAACCGTCCTGTTTTGAATGTTGAATCGCGCGCAATAGTTTTAGCTGCATTCTGTTTTGTTGACGCTGTGATTATTTTTTCGGAAGAAACCCCTGCTGACCTTATTGCCCAAATTCTTCCGGATATTCTTGTCAAAGGAAACGAGTACAAAATTCATGAAATTGCAGGTTCCGACACAGTGCTTAAAAACGGAGGGAAAGTAATAACACTCGAACTGGTTCCCGGAATATCAACAAGCGACATCATCAACAAGATTAAAATCCTTGACTGATGGTGCCAACCAAAAGCATTTACACATGCCAGAACTGCGGTGTCCAGTCGCCGAAATGGATTGGTAAATGTCCTTCCTGTGGCGGGTGGAATACTTATGTTGAAGAAATCGTCAGCAAAAAGCAGAATACAGGCAAACTTTCGGCACGTTTTTCAGAAAATCAGCCATTAACACTCGATAAAATTGAAACTGTCAACAATAAAAGAATCTCTGTCCCGATCGAAGAATTTAACCGGGTGCTGGGAGGAGGAATTGTTCCCGGTTCGTTAATTCTTCTGGGTGGCGATCCGGGAATTGGCAAATCCACGCTGGCGCTCCAGCTTGCGTTGATTTTAAGTGAACGGAAAATTTTATATACTTCCGGCGAAGAAAGTTTACAACAGATAAAACTCCGGGCCGAACGGTTAAAAACACTCAACACCAGTTGCCTTTTTCTGAGCGAAACATCACTTGAAAATCTGATAGTTCACACCGAACAGATTCAGCCCGACCTGTTGATTATAGATTCAATTCAAACCATTTCCACCGAAAATATCGAATCATCGCCTGGTTCGGTTTCGCAGGTCAGGGAGTGTGCTTCGGCTATTTTAAAATATGCCAAAAAAACAGGGGTGGCAGTAATTTTAATCGGACATATTACAAAAGAAGGCAGCCTGGCAGGCCCGAAAATACTGGAACACATGGTAGATGTGGTTTTACAGTTCGAAGGCGATACAAACTATATGTACCGGATTTTACGTTCGATAAAAAACCGCTTTGGATCAACAAACGAACTTGGAATTTTTGAGATGGAAAGCGACGGTTTGCACGAAATACTTAACCCTTCCGAGCAGCTCATTTCAAAAGTAAGCGATCATGTCAGCGGAACAGCAATTGCAACAACCATTGAAGGAATCAGGCCTTTCCTCATCGAAATCCAGGCGCTTGTAAGCAGCGCTGCGTACGGAACGCCGCAACGTTCTTCCACAGGGTTCGATCTGAGAAGGCTGAATATGCTGCTTGCAGTTTTAGAAAAGAGAGCAGGATTTAAATTAATTCAGAAAGATGTTTTCCTGAATGTTGCCGGCGGTTTAAAAATCAGTGACCCGGCCAACGATCTGGCAGTGATTTGTTCTGTTCTTTCTTCGAACCTGGATATTGCAATCAATCATAAATACTGTTTTGCTGGCGAAGTGGGACTGACCGGTGAAATCAGGGCTGTGAACCGGGTGGAGCAACGCATTGCGGAAGCCGAAAAACTTGGATTCAGGAGAATTTATATACCGGCACACAATAAAAGCTTTGATATGTCGAAGTTTAAAATCGAGATTATCAAGGCTTCCCGTGTTGAAGATGTATTTAAAAATATTTTTAAATGATCAGCGTTTTTCCCTGAAAACAGATTTTTTAACAATGTTTTTTTTACCGGCTTCAATACAATAATTAATTTCACCACCCGGAATAAAAATGAAGAAATCAGCAGTAATACTTGTTTTGTTTTTATCCATCCTTGTTTCATGCAACAGAGAGGTGATAAAAAAACCCGATCATTTGGTTAAAGAAAAGGAAATGATCAATATGCTTGTTGACATTCATCTTGCCGAAGCTACTTTTAACAGGATGCGTAACGACACAATTGTAAAAAAGAGTTCGTCGGTTGACTTTTATTATTCTGTGCTTGCCAAGTACAACGTGGCAGATTCGGTTTTTGAAAGATCGTTTATTTATTATGCCAGCAATCCGAAGAATTTTGAAAAGATGTACCGTGAAGTGATGAATAAGCTGAGCGAGATTGAACAGGAATTTTCGGGCAGGAAAAACAATGTTCTCGAATTTGAAACTCCAGGCAAGCAGAAGTGAGAAAGATTGCTGCAACATATATCTTCCCATTAAACAGGCCACCAGTAAAAAACGGCATTTTAACCTGCACTCCCGACGGAACAATTATTGACATCAGCGGGAACAATGAAAAAATTACCGAACAGTCGGGACTGGAATTTTACAGCGGAATTCTTGTCCCCGGTTTTGTC
Organism: Draconibacterium sp.; assembly: GCA_037442685.1. Classification (GTDB taxonomy): domain Bacteria; phylum Bacteroidota; class Bacteroidia; order Bacteroidales; family Prolixibacteraceae; genus Draconibacterium. Next base: position 4,097 of record JBBIPU010000095.1, read on the forward strand.
AATACCCACTGTCATCTTGAACTTTCGCATTTAAAAGGGAAAATAGAAGAAAAGACCGGGATAGGAAGATTTATCGGTAAAATCAACCAGCTGAGAAATCTGGAAACAGCTGACAAGGAAAAAGCAATGCAGGCAGCCGACAGAAAAATGTGGGCAGACGGAACTGTAGCAGTCGGTGATATTTCAAATTCACCGCTGACGATCGAAACAAAGAAAAACAGCAGAATTTTTTATCATACTTTCATCGAATCATTCGGATTTCATCCGTCGCGAGCTGAACGTGCTTTTGACATTGCCCGGTTTGTTCAGGTTCAGTTCAGGGAAAAAGGCCTTTCAAATTCAATTACACCGCATTCTCCTTACTCGGTTTCGAAACCGCTTTTCGAAAAAATCAGAGAAAATGCAGTCATTGAAAAAAGCATCCTTACCATTCATAATCAGGAGAGCGAAAGCGAAACCGAGTTTTTCGAAAATGGAACCGGTTCAATCCTTGAACATATCAGTAATAATCTTGGCATCGATATTTCGCACTGGCAACCCACCGGCAAAAGTTCGTTAACGTCGGTATTGCACTTCTTTCCGCCTGAAAATCAGTTATTGCTTGTTCACAATACATTTACCCGCAAAGAAGATCTGGATGAAATGAAAAAAATCCGTTCTTCAGAAAATACCTTTTTTGTGCTTTGTCCGAATTCAAATCTTTATATCGAAAACCAGCTTCCTCCGGTAAAGTTATTGCTCGATGAACACGTGAATATTTGTATCGGTACAGACAGTCTGGCATCAAATCACAATCTTTCTGTTCTGGATGAACTGATCACTTTACAGATAAATTTTCCTGAACTCAGACCGGAGGAACTTTTTCAGTGGGCATGCTTAAACGGGGCAAAAGCATTAAAAACTGACAACATCTTCGGAAGTTTTGAAGCCGGTAAAAAACCAGGAGTAAACCTGATTACAGGAATTGATTTTAAATCGATGAAATTAACTGAGAAAAGCAAGGTAAAACGCCTGATCTAATATTTTCTTATGTACCAATGTGGTAAAAAATCCAGACCATAACAGGCACCTTGTCCACAATAGTCAGAAACTGAATATCTTTGCCACAAAATTAAAGTATGCCAACTTTTCTTTTCGATAAAATCATTTTCGGACCGGTAAAAAGCCGCAGACTCGGCGTTTCGCTGGGAATAAATCTGTTGCCCATCAACATAAAAGTTTGTTCTTTCGATTGCATTTATTGTGAATGTGGCCGGAATCCTGAAAAGTACACAGAAAAAGTTGTGTTGCCCACACGGCTTGAAGTCAGGCAAAAACTGCAGGAAAAGCTGGAAGAAATGGCTGGTGAAAACCTGCTGCCCGATGTTATCACTTTTGCGGGAAACGGTGAACCCACGCTCCATCCTGAGTTTGCAGGCATTATCGACGACACCATCGAAATCAGGAACCGACTTTCTTCGAAGGCCAGGATTGCCGTGCTTTCGAATGCCACAATGATCCATAAAAAGGATGTTTTTGAGGCTTTGTTAAAGATTGAGGACAACATTCAGAAAATCGATTCTGCATTTGAAGAAACAATCAGGTTGCTCGATTGCCCGAATAAAAATTTCAATCTGAATAAAACCGTGGAGCAATTAACTGCTTTCCAGGGAAAAGTTATTGTACAAACTCTTTTTGTGCGGGGAAATTACAACGGTGAGATTGTTGACAATGCCACTGAAAAAGAGATTACAGCCTGGATGGAACTTCTTGAAAGAATCAAACCTTTGCAGGTTATGATTTATACAATTGCGCGAGACACACCCGTTGAAACACTTGTTAAAGTGCCGCTTGAAGAATTAAATGCGATTTCAAAAAGACTGAAAAAAGCCGGATTCAAAATCCAGGTTTCGGGTTAAAAAATTGCGAAAATTTCGTAACGAAATCTTCGCAATATGCATAATTTTGATTACCAATATTTTATAATTCATTAATTTGTTTTTGATAAAAATAAATAATTGCGTAATTTTCGTTACGAAAAAAACGCAATTTTATGAATCCATTTTTGATTACAGGTTATAAAAGCCCCGAATTCTTTTGCGACAGGGTAGAAGAAACCAGAAAGCTGATAAACTCAATACAAAATTCAAGAAATATAACTCTTGTTTCAGAGCGACGTTTGGGAAAAACCGGATTGCTCCATCATGTTGAAAACCAGACAGGGAATGAAATTGCCTTTATTTATGTTGATCTGTACGCAACACTCGATTTAAAGGATTTTATTCAGCTTTTCTCAAATGAACTGCTAAAAAAGTTAGAACCTTTTTCAGAAAAAGTAATAAAAAAAATTACCGGTTTTTTTGCCGCATTACGCCCTAAATTTACTTTTGATCCACAATCAGGATCTCCAAATCTCGAATTTTCAGTTTCCGATAAATCTGATATTGATTTGACAATCAACAAATTATTCGAATATATTAAGCAATCAGATAAAAAAGTTGTTGTTGCATTCGACGAATTTCAACAAATACTAAAATATCCTGAAAAAAACGTTGAGGCTTTACTAAGATCTGAAATACAAAAAGACACAGACAACTGCTTTATATTTTGCGGAAGTCAGACCCATTTACTTATTTCCATGTTTAACGATTATGCAAGGCCATTCTATCAAAGCACTGATATTCTTCATCTTGGTAAAATTAATAAAAGCAAATATGCCGGTTTTATTTCCGGTCATTTTAGTAAATACAATAAAAAACTTGATCTGCAAACAGCTGAGTTTATTTATGAACTAAACCAGGGAATCACTTACAATGTGCAGTACATGTGCAATAAGTTATTTTCGGATGACACAGAAGAAGTAACAAATGAAATTGTATCGGATACACTAACAAGGATTATTGACGAAAACGAGATTGTTTATTACAATTACCGCGAACTTGTTACCGAACTTCAGTTTAATATCCTTAAAGCAGTTGCGAAAGAAGAAACAGTTGAAAAACCTTTTTCTATAAGTTTTATTAAAAAATACAAACTTGGTTCATCAAGTTCTGTTAAATCAGGAATTGATAACCTCGTAAATAAAGGAATTTTAATTTATAATAAGGGGTTACGGGTTTCCGACTGGTATTTTTCTTTATGGCTTAAAAAACAGCTATAAAGTAGTTCTGTACCATTCCGAACTCTTGCCCAGCCATCGCATTCCCAGAACAAATCCTTTGAGTTTCAGCAAATCGTTACCTTCAAACCAGGCGTAACAATCGTATGTTTTCCCCGATTTCGGATCATAAATTTTGCCATTCTTCCATTCTTTAGAACCTGCATCGTAAACAAATCCCTCAAGTATCTGTAATCCGATTACTGGTCTGCTTTGAAGTTTAACATCCGGATTTTTATCGTCAACAGGTGGTTTCCCGTTTACATATTTTTCTGGAATCATATAAACAACAGTACCAATGTACTTGCCATCTTTTTTCTCAACCTTAATTTTCGATGTTTTTTCTTCGTTCCACCAGATACCCAGAATTTTATCTGCTTCCTGTGCAATGCCTGCAATTGAATACAAAGCAAGAATTAAAAGAATAACCAGTTTTTTCATAATTGTAAGTTTAATTTTTAGTGGAATAAATATATCAATATTTGAATATGAATCGGTAAATTTCAACTTCTTTTTTAACTTTTGCCAAAATACCTGATTATGAAAATTGTAAAACGAATTTTAGTTGGAATCCTGATACTGATTGCGTTGGTGACAGTTTCGGGATTGTTCATTTTTAATTACATAAACAAGGGTGCCATTCCCAATTACAACCAGGACCTTAAAATAAAAGGACTGACCACCGAAGTTACTGTATTACGCGATTCGCTTGGTATTCCCCACATTTACGCTGAAAACGAAACAGATCTTTACCGGGCGGTTGGTTTTTGCATGGCACAGGACAGGCTCTGGCAAATGGACCTTTTGCGACGGGTAACTCAGGGAAGGATTTCTGAAATCCTCGGAAAAGAGCAGGCTGGCACCGATTTGCTGATGCGGGCTCTTCGCATTCAGGAAAAATCGGAAAAAATCATTTCAGAGGCTTCTCCCGAAATTATTCAGGCACTTGAAGCTTTCTCGGCAGGAGTAAATGATTACATCCGCAGTTATACGCTTCCACCCGAGTTTAAAATACTTGGGTACAACCCTGATTGGTGGGAACCTGTTCATTCTGTAAACCTGATCGGTTACATGTCGTGGGACTTAAAATCAGGCTGGGGTACCGAAATTCTTTTAAACCAATTAATTGCTGAAGTGACCGGTGAACAGATTCAGGATTTGATTCCCCGATCGGAAAATAACAGAACGGCCGTTTACCGCGACTTTCACAAGCCGCAAAAGGATGTTGGTGAATTGATTTTATCAGCAGATTCTAATCTTGAAGAACTGGGTGCTCAGGTTTTTTTCGGAAGCAATAACTGGGCAGTTGCCGGTAAAAAAAGCAAAACAGGGAAACCACTGCTTGCCAACGACATGCACCTCGGTTTGATGTCGCCCGGAATCTGGTACCAGATGCACCAGAATGTTGAAGGTAAACTAAATGTTACAGGACTTGTGTTACCTGGCCAGCCCTTTGTAATTGCGGGGCACAACGATTCAATCGCCTGGGGAATGACAAATGTTATGGTCGATGACATTGATTTTTATGCAGAAAAAATCAACAAAGATTCAACCAAATATTTACTTGACGGTGAATGGAAAGATTTTATTATCAGGAAAGAGATTATCAAAACCAAAGAAGGACAAAACATTGAAAAAATGTTGAGATTTACGCACCGTGGCCCTGTGGTGAACGACTTTAAAAAAGGAACACAGGTTCCTCTTTCCATTCACTGGCTAGGAAACGAAATGAGTAACGAAATCCGCTCGGTGTTTTTACTGAACCGCGCAAAAAACTGGACTGATTTCAGGGATGCTGTAAAATCCTTTAAATCAGTCAGTCAGAATATCGTTTATGCCGATGTTGCAGGGAATATCGGCTTGCAAGGCAGCGCAGGAGTTCCAATTCGCACCGGGAATGGTATTCAGATTTATCCCGGCGACAGTAGCAAATATGATTGGACCGGACTTGTTCCGTTTGAAGAATTGCCATTCGAATTTAATCCCGAACGTGGGTATGTATCTTCCGCAAACAATAAAACCGTGCCCGACGATTATCCATATTACATCAGTCATTGGTTTGCCACTCCCGACAGGATTGACCGCATCAGAGAAATGCTTGAAGAAAAACAACTACTTGATATAGAAGATATTCAGAAAATACAACGGGATGTAAAATCGAAAAAAGCCGAACAATTCACTCCTGTTTTTGTGGAAGCAATTCAGACTGAAGCAAATCTGAATAATTCAGAAAAAGAAATTCTGAACAACCTGGAAAAATGGAATTTCGAATTAACCCGCGAAAGTGTTGCTGCATCGGTTTTTGAAATCCTGTACCGTAAAGTGTGCGAAAACCTGGTGAAAGACGATCTTTCGCCTGAACTTTTCAAAGCGCTGATGGATCAGAGGATTTTACTGGAAAATCTGATGTTGAATATTTTACCTCAAAAAACATCGTTGTGGATCGACGACAGGAACACCCCGGAAAAGGAAACTTACAACGACATTGTAATCCGTTCGTTTAAGGAAACCGTAGCCGACCTGACAAAAGAGCGCGGAGAGAATACCGGCGAATGGGAATGGGGTAAAATCCACACTTTCACCATTAGCCATCCACTTGGAGTTGTTCCTGTTCTCGACAAAGCGTTCAATCTGAATAAGGGTCCGTTTGAAGTGCCCGGAAGTTACCACACTGTTTGTCCGTATTCTTATTCGTACAACAATTTATACAAAGTGAATCACGGCGCTTCGCATCGCCATATTTTCGATACCGGAAATTGGGATAATTCTTTAACAGTAATTCCAACTGGTGAAAGCGGAATTCCTGCAAGCGAATTTTATCTGAACCAGACCGAAATGTATATTAACAACCGCTATCATGCCGATCCTTTCAGCAAAGCTGAGGTTGAAAAAGCAGCGAAGTACAGAATGAAGTTATTGCCACAATAAAAGTTTGCTGATTCAGGGAACCGTTCTTTTTCTGAATAAAAAATTGAACTTAAAAAACTGAGCTACTGACTTTATCCAGCAAGAGAACGGTTCCTTATAACAGAATAAAAAAATACTGAAATGCAATTAAACCGTATCCCTGAAATATTTTACGGTTCCGACTTTCAGTTCCATTGTTGCATCTTCATCGCAGACGATAACTCCGTTTGGATGTTGCTGCAACGCAGAAAGTGTCCACATGTGATTAATGCCTTCTTCGACTACTTTCTGAAGTGCGCGGGCTTTTTTGTATCCGTTTACAATAATCACCACTTCCTTTGCATCGAGAACAGTTTGTACCCCGACCGTCAGCGCCTGTTTTGGCACTTTATTTATATCGTTGCCGAAAAACCGTGAATTGGCAATAATAGTATCGTAATTCAGATTTATAAGCCGGGTTCGCGAATGCAAAGAAGAGCCGGGCACATTAAACGCAATGTGACCGTCTGCACCCATTCCGCCAAGAAAAAGCTGAATGCCGTTAAATGATTTTATTTTTTCTTCAAAATCAGCACATTCCTTTAAGAGATCAGGCGCATTCCCATTCAAAATATGAATGTTCTTTCTGTCGATATCGATATGGTTAAAAAAATTGACAAACATGAAATTGTGGTAACTTTCAGGGTGATCTTCTGAAATACCAACATATTCGTCCATGTTAAAAGTAACCACGTTTTTAAACGACATTTTGCCGGCCTTGTTCAATTCAATCAGCTTTTTGTATGTTCCAAGTGGAGAAGAACCGGTTGGTAATCCCAGAACAAATGGTTTGTTTGGAGTTGGTTTGAATTCATTTATTTTTTTCGAAATGTATTCTGCTGTCCAGGTACTGATTTCTTCGTAAGTTTTGTGAATTACTAATTTCATTTTGAATTTCTTATTTGATTAAAGTTTAAACTATCCTATTCCTACAACCGATCTTTCAAGTTTAAATGCTTCTTCAAGAAATTGTTCAACATTCAGATCGCGGTGAAAAACCATTCCGTGAGTAGCCCTCAAAAGCGGCGATTCGTTCTGATAAAAGAAGTCTTTGCCTAATAAAAGCTGGATTTGTTTGTGCTGCTCGAACCAGACACGCTGAGTCAATTCGCTGAATTTCCCGTCGAGCTGATAACTCGGGAACGAGGCATTTACCTGAGTTACATAACATTCGGAGAACGACTTTTCGAGCGTAGCCAGCGAGTTCAGCGAAACCGGTACAATCACTTCCACATCCCACGGATTGTATTTAAACCAGACATTCCGGTACCCTACAATTCTGAGTTTACTTAAATCTTCCTCTTTGCTCCATGCCTCAACTGCTTTTGCAATTGCCTGCAAAACTTTGTAATGTGTATCCGGGCCGCTGCCCTGCGGGTCCATTGCCAGGCTGATTACTGTTGGTTTATATTTTCTGAAATCTTCGAGAATCGGTAATACGTCTCTTTCAAAATCGGGCTGCCCGGTTGACGAAGTTCCCTGGTAAAATCCAAGCCGGAGATGATGCACATTTTTAACCATAATTCCATAATGTGCCCAAACCAGTTCTTCTTCAAATTCCCTGATCATCCCTTTCAGTTTCTGAATTTTCGGAGGATTTTTACTTCCATCATAACTTTTACTCAGTGTTGAAAGTATTTCGTAAATAACATCGCGAAGTTCATCCTTCGACCTGATATTCCAGATTGTAACCAATGCCCTGATTGCACGGTGACAAACACCTCTCCTCTTTTCATCATTATTCTGGGCGGCAATATTGTCGAGATAATGATAAATATCTTTATCCCACTTGTATTTAAATCCGTCGCTGAAAAAATCGGGGTAATTAATCATTTCAATTTTACCCTGGTTTATCAGGTCCTTTGTATCCGAAAGCAGATTGTAAAGAAAATGATTTGTCACGGCCGTAAATCCCGAAGTGAGAACCGAAAAATGGAGTTCGTTGCTTGCATCGCGCGACTGGCGGTTGGTTGAAGGCATTATTCCGAGCATAATATCGTCGTGGTGCGGACCGGTGTGATAATAAACCTGGTTGACTTCCTTTTGCATTCCTTTATGAAGTTTTGCCAGAATTGAGTCTATCACCGACTGAACTGTATTCTCATTCAGTTTCGGGATTAACCTGCAATATTTATCGGCTTTTAAATCGTCAAGTTCCAGTTTCGGACCGAATTTGTTGATTTTTTTACAAAGTTCGATGACTGCCCGTTCCGTTTTCTGATGAGTCCACGGACCATTTTTGTAATAATGTTCAATGCTGTCTTCAAGTTTTACTGCTGCCCCTTCTGTTAAATAGAACCTGCTGTTTTCGAGTTTCTGGAGCGAAGTTGCCGGTGCAAAAACCGTTGGCTTGCTTTCGAGTGCTGATTTTATAGTATCGGCAATCGCTTCACCAGCTGCATAAATAATTGTTTTTGCTTTATTGTTTATTGCAAGCGTACCTAAACCAACCGTTATCACAAGCCTTTTCCGCGAAACTTCAATTCCTCCCAGATCGGCTGCCAGAACCGCCTGTGTTTCGAAATTGGTTCGTGTTAAACGGGTGGAAGAAAAATGATCCGTCCCGCGGGTGTTAAATGCGATGTGACCATCGGGGCCGATTCCTCCAAGGAAAAATCCGATGCCTCCTTTTTCCCTGATCTTGTTTTCATATCCGGTGCACCAGTCATCGATCCGGAAAATCGATTCCTGCTGAATTTTTTCCAGGGCAGTTTTTGCCTCGCGGAAACGAAGTGACAGATCGATATCATAATCGGGGAAAACGTCAAGAAAATAAGCGTCATCAGGAAGGATAATGTCTTCAGTTTTAATAAGCAAAGAATTATTCTCTTTTATTCCAAATCCATCGATGTAATTTATTTTGGCAAAATTGTAAAGACTGTTGTGCTGTTCGGAATTCATCGGATAGAAAGCGCCCATCTGAACAAACTGCAATTTGCTCAAATCGGGCTTTTTACCTTTCAGATGATATTTTTCCAGCAGTTCTTTTCCCTGTTTATTATCCCAATTGTCGAGAATTGATCGGGTATATTGAATAAAATACTGCGCAGTTTTTCCGAGAGGTAAACTCACCACACCATTTGGATTATCAATCACCCATTCAATAAAACTTAATGCTGAAAGCAATCCGAGTTTTGGAAAACTTTCAACGGTGATGTAAGGAATCAAAGTTGTAATGTTTTTCAACTTTGCATCTTCAAAAAATGCTTTCTCAACCTTTGTAAAATTTAAATTCATCTCTTCTTTATTTAGTAACTGAAAGTTTTTCCAACGCATAAGCCGCAACCCCAATTGTAGCGGCTTCAGAACCTAACTCAGAGAATTTTATTTCGGCATCGTTACTGATGTCGTGATTGCTGTAAGTATGAATAGCCTGCTGAACCGGCGCTAAAATAAACTGTTTTGCTTCTGCAACCCGGCCACCAATGATGATCAGTTCCGGATCGAATATCTGGATCAGGTAGGCTATTCCTCTGCCCAGCCACTGTCCGGCTTTTGTAAAAAGTGATACCGCAAACTGGTCACCCTGGTTTGCAGCCTGAATAATTATGGAAATATCGATTTTTCCCAGGTCTCCTTTTACCAATTCTTTTATCAGCGACACATTTCCGGTTTGAATGCCTTCTTTTGCCATTCGGGAAATCGCAACCGCAGAAACCATTGTTTCGAGGCAACCCTGCTTCCCGCATGAACACAAAACACCGTTATCGACAATCGGTAAATGCCCGAATTCGCCTGAATAGCCCGACTTTCCCGAAACCAGTTTTCCGTTTGCAATTATACCAAGCCCCAGTCCCCAATCGGCCTGAAGCATCAATACATTTTTTCTGTTTTTAGCCAATCCAAAATGCTGTTCAGCAAAAGTTCTCACTTTGGCATCGTGGTTAAAAAAAACCGGAATACCAAAGATTTTACTGAGCTCATCAAACAGGTTCTCAACTCCGGGAAAATACGTTTTATTGATTCCCTCTTTTAAATTAATCAATCCCGGGAGTTCAATTCCTGCAACAATCACTTTATTTAAAGGAATATCGCTTCCAGCCAGAACTTTCTCCATCAATTCGTTTACCTGTCTGAAAATTGTAATGTCCGACTGCATTTTCACCTGGAAATAATGCGGGCCGCTTACCTGTTCGTTATTACTGTTAAAAACAGAAATTACAGTACCCGCAATGCTGATTGAAATACCAGCAACATAAAATCCGTTTTTTACGAGACCGTAGATGTTTGGCCGTCTTCCGCCACTCGAATCGCCCGGGCCAAGTTCTTCGACCAGATTTTCGTCAATCAGTTCGTTTAACAGGCTGTTTATTTTTGGAGTGCTTAAACTGATAAATTTCGACAACTCAGAATTAGATAAAGGACCATTGAAATAAATGGTTCGTAAAACCTGCTTTTTCTGACCAATTTTTTTTGATTCAATCGCAAGACTCTGAATTCCTGTATTTTTGAAAAGTTTTTCCATTTACAATTGTCAGCTAAGGTCAGAATAATTTAATTACAAGACAAGCATCTTTTTAATTTTTTTACTAAGATGCGCTTTATTTTAACAATTTTTACAAATGATGAATTTACCTGACAAAGGATTATTAAAAAATCAAATAAATGACTGATATTTATGGTGTAATTCAGAATGATTATGTATGAAGCGTTTCAGGCTGTTTTTATTCATTTTTGTTCTATTTTTTCAGTTCGCCGGGGCACAGTCAAGAAAAATCATAAACATACCTGACATTCCGGGGTATCGGACATTAAAATGCGATTTTCATACACACACCGTTTTCTCCGACGGAACTGTCTGGCCCACCGTGAGAGTGCAGGAAGCCTGGGAGGAAGGCCTCGATGCAATTGCCATTACCGATCATATTGAATACCGGCCCCATTCAAAAGACATTAATGCCGACCACAACCGTTCTTTCGAAATAGCTGAACCTCTGGCAAATGAGTTGAAAATTTTGTTGATAAAGGGAGCTGAAATTACCCGGAACATGCCTCCCGGACATTTCAATGCCCTGTTCATCAAGAACGCAAATTTATTAGACCGCGAAAATGTAAACGATGCACTTCGCGAAGCGCGTGACCAGGGAGCATTTATTATCTGGAATCATCCCTGCTGGGAAGAACAACAACCTGATTCAGTTATCTGGGGGAAGGAACACACTTATTTGTATAAAAATAACATGTTGAACGGGATAGAAGTTTTCAATGAAACTTATTGCCCGGAAGCAATGGACTGGGCCAGTGAAAAAAAGCTGACAATATTCGGAAATACAGATTTGCACGATCCATCCGGTTATAATGAAGGCCATCGTCCGATGACACTTGTTTTTTCAAAAAGCCTGACGCTGGGCGGGATAAGGGAAGCGCTTTTCAACCGGCGTACCGTAATTTATTTTGACAATATCCTTGCCGGAAGCCCGGTTTACCTCAATCAATTGTTTTTTAACTCACTTGAAACCGATAATGCAGCGTTAAATCTGAAAAACGAGGAAAGCAAAACCATATTTATAAAGAATAATTCAGATATCGATTATGAACTTGAACTAGCTCAACCCGGCATTGGTTTTGATGCACCTGATAAATTCACTTTGAAGGCACACCAGATTACCGGCATTGAACTCTCAGGTAATTCGGAGGAAGTTTCCCAAATGAATAATCTGAAATTATATTATGAAGTTAAAAACCTGAAAATTAACAATAAAGATAACCTGATTGTCAATTTTTCGTTTCAGAATAACTGATTTGACTGATATATTTTAAGGAAGTGCAAATAAAACTTTTCCCTTCACATTAATGAAATGAATAAAAAAACAGGCCAAAATAATATCTCTTTATTGCATTCGCGCGAAATAACTGACAATGTGGAGATTTCTCCCAGTGTGCATGTAATTTCGTTTAAGCGCAATTTTGAATTTTCACCTGGTCAGGTAGTTAAAATTGCTGTTGATAACACACATCCACCGCGTATTTACAGTATTTGCAGCGGAAATAAAGAAGACGAAGTACGAATTCTTTTTAATGTTAAAGAAGATGGATTTTTAACCCCGAAACTTGCATCAATGATTCCCGGCGACAAGATACTTGTTTCAAATCCTTACGGAAGTTTCCAGGGAACTAAAGAAAAAGCGTGGTGGATAGCCACAGGTACCGGGATAGCACCTTTTTACAGCATGATCAGATCGGGATTGATCGGTAATAAAAAACTGATCCACGGGGCGAGGTACTTAAACCAGTTTTATTTTGAGGATGAATTGGAGGAAGCTTTGGGGAAAAACTACATTCGCTGCTGTTCCCGTGAAACTTCGTGTGATACTTTTAACGGAAGGGTCACACAATATCTTGATGAAACAGGTTTACTTCCCGGAATAAAGTATTTCCTTTGCGGAAAAGCTTTGATGGTTGTTGAAGTCCGGGATCTGCTGATAAGTAAAGGTATCCCCTTTGAAAATATAATTTCGGAGATTTATTTTTAAGTTGCCTGAAACATGTAATACTTGAGATCATTAAATACTAATCAATACAGAATCATTAAAAAATCAATTCTATGAAAAAATCAATTGCTACTCTTTTAATAAGTGCTTTAACATTTTTAAGCGTTGTCCAGGCTCAAACACTGAACGAAGTTTTGGAAAAACATTTTAAGGCAACGGGACATGAGAAACTAAAGGATATTAATTCATTTTATATTAAAGCAAAG
>JBBIPU010000096.1:0-16660 GCA_037442685.1 Draconibacterium sp.
CCAAACAGCTTCTTCGGAAACTTTAATCCGTACAGCGAATTAATTCACGGCGATTGGTTCTGGCCGGAACCGAAAGACCGGAAATACCATCGCGGAGCGGTTTACCTGAATGGCGACTGGTTGATGGAAGCTGCCCAAAAGCAAGAGGTAATGTCCCCTGCCGATGGAAAAAATCCGCTTTGGTGGGCTGAGGTCGATTCCGCTGCCACCACCATTTGGGCCCAGTTCAGGAATGTTGATCCGAACAAAGAACTGGTTGAAATCAATGTGCGACCGACCGTTTTTTATCCCGAAAAACCATTTATCAATTTTATTACGCTTCGTGGTTTTACAATGGAACAGGCGGCACCCAACTGGGCGCCCCCGACTGCTGAACAGATGGGTTTAATAGGAACTCACTGGAGCCGGGGCTGGATCATCGAAAACAACACGGTTCAGTATTCAAAATGTGTTGGGATTGCCTTGGGTAAATACGGCGACGATTATGATAACAAGGATACCGAATCGGCTGAAGGATATGTCGGCACCATCAAACGGGCGATGGCTTTTGGTTGGAACAAGGGGACCGTTGGCAGCCATGTCGTGCGGAACAATACTGTGGCTTACTGCGAACAGACCGGAATTGTTGGGAGTATGGGTTGCGTTTTCAGTATCATTGAAGGAAATACGATTCACGACATCCACATCCGGCGATTGTTTAACGGGGCAGAAATGGCCGGAATCAAGTTTCACGGGGCTGTTGATGTTCAAATCAGAAAAAACCACATTTACCGGACTAATATGGGTGTCTGGCTCGACTGGATGGCTCAGGGCGTACAGGTGGAAGGCAACCTGATGCACGATAACGGACTTGACCTGTTTCTCGAAGTTGACCACGGGCCAATGCTGATTTTCAACAATATAATGCTTTCTGCGACCAGCCTTCTGATGAATTCAAGCGGCGCTGCATTTGTCCACAATCTGTTTTGTGGAAAAATGGATGTCGTTTCTTACGATGCCCGGCTGACACCGGTCCTCAAGCCACATTCCACCTTTATGCAGTCCCTTCATGACAATCCGGGCGGTGACATTCAGTTTGTAAATAACCTGTTCGTGAATGGCGATGCCAGCCAGTACGCAAAAGCTCTGCTTCCTGTTGTGTTCGACGGGAATGTCTTTACCAAAGGTTCGGTCAGGGCTGTCGAAAATAAGGAGCAAAAGAAATTTGGCGAAATGAACAAAAATGCTCAGGAACAGATGCAACAGTACAAAGAACAAGGTGCTGTTGAACGGAACACAATTGTTAACGATGACTTTGATGCTGACGCGAGTCTGATCATGGAGGATAAAAATGTGTACCTGGAAATTGCTTTTGATGAAAAGTGGCTCAATCAGAAACGGAAACTGGTAACCACCGAAACCCTCACCAAAGCTGTTGTTCCAGGTCTTCCGTTTGAAAATGTGGATGGTTCAACAATACGGATCGATACCGATTATTCAGGCAAAAAACGAAATGAAGCCAATCCTTCTCCCGGACCATTTGAAATTTCAGGTTCAGGGAAGCAGAAAATAAAAGTATGGGATTAAGAAAAACAGAGTAATGGGGCGGAAACAATTAAAAATATCAGGTCTGACATTTTTACTTTTGACAAGTTTCCAGGTAGATGGACAAATATCAAATAGTCAGGTTAATGATTTTTTAAAAGTTCTTCACGGGCAAGTTCATCCCCGGATTGAATGGTATTCAGGCACCCGGCCCGATTCAGTAAAATCTTTTTCGGGCAATTCCATGAAGTTGAATAATTCGGAATGGTCGTGCTCGTTTGTTGCTAATCAGTTAAACGAATCAGATGCCTTTGATCTGACGGCTACATTTAAATTGAACCACGGAAATTCAGGATCTGTTGCTGTTGCTGTTTTGTTCGATTTCGACAGGTGGAGTACCGACAACTATGTTTTGGTGCCGGCAAGCATTTATAATGGCAACCGTTACAGGATTATTGGGAACGGATATAATCCTGACTATCCGAAAGATATGTATTACAATCCGGATGTACCGCTCACCATTTCGAACAACCCACGCATGGCGCTAAATCCGGGCGATTTGTCGGAGATTGAACTTCAGACAACCAATGCGGCAACCCCGGCAGTTTGTTTTTATTCGCCTTCACTCAAAAAGGGATTTATTCTTTTAACAGGGCAGGCAACCCGATTGGGAAATTCAGGGATTACCATTCAGGAAAACCCGGACAGGACCAGGGCATCAATTAAAATTACAGCGCCTTCTGTGCGGAAACTGGCTGCAGGATTTGGTGACTTTCGCACAAGTGGCGATCAGGCTGCAAACTGGAAAACCGGTGATGAATTAACCTTTCACTTTAAGATTTATATTTTTGATGCCCAGTCGATTCCTGATTTGCTGTTAAAATTTATTGAAGTGCGCAAATCGCTTTCAGGTTCCAATCAGCCCCGCAATTTATTACCGATGAGCAAACTTTTCGAACTGGCCACTGGAATTTGCAGCAACAACTGGATTACCGTTCTGGCCGGAAGCTATTACCCTCCTGAAAACAGCAGGGATTTTCAGTTAGGCTGGGTTAGCGGGATGATGAACACCTACCCGATGCTGGCGTTGAACGATGCTAAAGAACGGCAGCGTGTTTCGGAGGAGTTGGATTTTGTAGTGAATAAACTTCAGGGGAAAAGCGGATATTTTTACGGGGGAATTACAGCCGATGGGAAAATCCGCCCTGAAAAAATGAATCCTGAAATTCCGCAGGTACATGCAATGGTTCGCAAAAACTGCGATGTGCTGCTGTGGATGATCAAACATTTTATGTTATTGAAAGTACAGGGTCACATTGATCAGATTAAACCCGAATGGGAAAAATCGGCAAGGCGATTGGCCGAAGCTTTTGTTGCTACCTGGAAAAAATACGGGCAATTTGGACAATATGTTGATCCTGAAACAGGTGAGGTTGCTGTGTTCAACTCCACAGCCGGTGCGATTGCACCTGCGGGATTGGCTTTGGCTTCGGAATATTTCGGGGATAAAGAATTTTTAGAAGTCGCAAAAGAGGCAGCTGATTATTATTACAACCGCGATGTGGTAAAACAAGGACTAACCGGTGGCCACTGTGGCGACATTTCGCAGGATGCCGATTCGGAATCGTGCTTTGGATTTCTGGAATCGCTGATGGCTTTGTACAACTTCACCGGTGGCCAGCAGTGGCTTGAAAAAGCCAAAGTTCAGGCGGCTTTGTGTTCAAGCTGGGTAATTTCGTATGATGTTAAATTCCCTCCTGAAAGCCAGATTGCAAAGCTGAATTCACACATGGCGGGCGCCGTTTGGGCAAGTATTCAGAATAAACATGCTGCCCCTGGGATTTGCACAGCTTCGGGCGATTATTTGTTTAAACTGTACCGTGCCACCGGAAACCGGTTGTATGCCGACCTGATCCGCGACATCCAGCATGCACACACCGAAGCCGTTGATATGCCCGGTCACCGGACCACCAATTATGGATCCGGAACTTCCATGGAGCGCATTCAGCCTTCTGATTCCGAAGGGAAAGAGAGTATCGGCAACTACATTCATACCCGCAATTCTTGGACTGAAACCAACGGGATGCTGATGGACCTTGAGCTTCCGGGAATTTACCTTTTAACTGACAAAGACGGGTTGTATGTTTTCGACCACGTGGAAGCAAAGGTTTTACAACAGTCAGAAAATAAAGTTTCGCTTTCAATAAGTAACCGTACACCTTACGATGCACGGGTATCTGTTTTTGCTGAAACTTCGGCTAATACCGGCAAACCTCTCGATTTTGTTGCATTTGTAAAATGGCCGAAAGTGGAAGTCAAATCGGGTGAAACAAAAATTGTCACCGTTTTGAATTCAGGACAGGTTATTCAATAATCATGATTTACAACCTTAAAATTTATTGAACATGAAAATAAGTATACTTCCAATTTTGATAGTGATCATCCTTTCTTTCAGGAGTAACGGACAAAAACCAATTAAAGACTGGCTCATTGAGAATTCGGGTTTTACCGCTTCGGTGGAGGAGATAAATGGAAAAGATCTTGTCCTGACAAATGGATTGGTCAAACGTGTTTTTCGTATTCAACCCAACGTTGCCTGCACCGGTTACGAAAATTTGGTCAGCGGGCAACAATTGCTGCGAGCCGTGAAACCCGAGGCTGTTCTGATTATCGACGGTGAAAAGTACAATGTCGGTGGCTTGTATGGGCAAAAGGAACAAGCCTATTTATTGCCCGAATGGATTGGTTCATTCAATTCAAATGAACATGATTTTCAGTTGAAATCCCACAAAATTGAAGAGATTCAACCGTACATTCATTGGAAACAAACCTTCTGGGCGCTGAATAACATGCACCCCAAAGGAAAAATGCTGATAATGGATTACATGTCCGGTATTCTGAAAAATATCGAAGTGGATGTTCATTACGAAATTTATGATGGCATCCCGTTGATTGTTAAATGGTTGTCGGTGAAAAATACCGGCGACAAAACCATTACCATCAACCGTGTGATCAATGAAGTTTTGGCAATGGTGGAAGAGGAAAGCGCTGTGGTGGGCACGCCTGAGCAAATGAAAAAGCAGCATGGCATTTACATTGAAACCAATTACGCCTTCAATAATGCCATGCGATACGACATCAGCGACCAGACCACACACTGGAAAGCCGATTCTGCTTACACTTCGCAGGTAAACTACAATTACCAGACGCCCTGTTTGCTTGAAGTTTATCCCGAAAAAGTAACCGCTGTTGAACTCCGCCCGGGCGAAATCTTTAGCTCTGTGCGAACACACGAATTGCTGATGGACAGCTACGACAGGGAAAGGCGTGGATTGGCTGTCCGGAAAATGTATTCCACCGTTGCTCCTTGGACAACTGAGAATCCGATATTTATGCACCTGGTCAGCCAGGATGACGATCAGGTAAAAACAGCCATTGAACAGTGTGCCGAAACCGGGTACGAAGCTTTGATACTGAGTTTTGGAAGCCACTGCAAAATTGAAGACACCACCGCAGTCAACATCCGGAAATGGAAAAGCCTGGCTGATCTTGCGCACAGCAAAGGAATAAAAATTGGTGGTTACTCGCTGTTCAGTTCGCGCCGCATCAGCGATGAAGTTGATGTGATCGATCCCGTCACTGGGAAGCCCGACGCAGCAGCTTTCTTCGGTCATGCTCCCTGCCTGGGCAGCAATTGGGGATTGGAGTACATCAGCAAACTAAAATATTTTATGTTGCAAACCGGTTTCGATATTTTTGAGAATGATGGTCCTTACCCCGGCGATGTTTGCGCATCGACCACACATCCCGGTCATACCGGACTGGGTGACTCGCAGTGGCGGCAAATGGAACTCCAAAAAGGATTGTACCGATGGTGCAACGAACATGGCATTTATGTAAATGCCCCGGATTGGTACTTTCTGGATGGAACGAACAAAATAGCGCTGGGTTATCGGGAAGTGAATTTTTCGCTTCCGCGCGAACAGCAAAAAATATTGAACCGGCAGAATATTTACGATGGAACCTGGGAAAAAACGCCTTCGATGTGCTGGGGATTTGTACCTCTCACACGCTATCACGGAGGCGGGGATGATGCAGTTCTGGAACCTTTGGAGCAACATCTTGATGATTACAAACAACTGATGATGCAGTATTATGGCGCCGGAGTTCAGGCTTGTTACCGCGGGCCCCGCCTGTATGACACAGACAAAACCAAACAGGTGGTGATTGAAACAATTCAGTGGTACAAACAGCACCGCGAAATCCTGAATTCTGACATCATTCACCTCCGCCGCGCTGACGGCAGGGATTGGGACGGTATTCTGCATGTCAATCCATCAGGAAAAGAAAAAGGATTGCTCATGCTTTTCAATCCGCTGGATGAGCCGATAACCAGGACAATCAGGATTCCTGTCTATTACACCGGGCTTCACAGTCAGGTTAAAATCATCGGTCAATCCGGGAAACAGGAAAATCTGCAGGTTTCCCGCGATTATTTCATCGAATTGAAAACCACTATTCCTGCAAGTGGATACCAGTGGTTTATCCTGAATTAATTTATGATTTATGAAAATGAATTATCGTTTTTCAGTCAATACCTTAATTTTCAATTTATGAGAAAAGTTTTTTTGCTTTTAATGGTTGTCATCAGTTTAAGTTTGATAATACCCGAAAATAGTTTTGCACAATCTGAAAGTTCGCAATCAGCAAATAAAGTGACCGATGTCTGGGTGGTGATCAAAAGCCATTTTGATCTTGGTTATACCGATCTGGCCGGAAATGTATTTCAACGTTATCGGGTTGAAATGATGGACAATGCACTTAAAGTAATTGACGAAGACCGGAAATTGCCTTCAGAAAAACGGTTTGTCTGGACTGTTCCCGGATGGCCGCTCTGGGCACAAATGCTCGGGCCTGAACAGGATCGGGAACGAAAAGCACAGATTGAGCAGGCTGTTCGTGAGGGAGCCATAAAAGTGCATGCCTTGCCGTTCACAACTCATACCGAATCGCTTGATCTGGAAGACCTGGTGCGCGGACTTGATTATGCCGGCATGGTTTGCAGGAAATATGGCCAGCCTCTGCCCATTGCTGCCAAGATGACCGATGTCCCTTCGCATAGCTGGGTTTTACCAACATTGCTTGACCATGCGGGCGTAAAATTTCTGCATCTGGGGGACAATCCAGCCAGTCAGTACCCGCGTGTGCCGCCCTTGTTCTGGTGGGAAGGCCCCGATGGTTCGCAAATCCTCTGCAATTATGATACGCAATATGGCAGCAGTCTCACTCCTCCTGACGGTTGGCCGCTTAAAAATTACCTTTCCATGATTATGGCAGGTGATAATCAAGGTCCGCCAACTCCTGCAGAAGTTGAAAAATGGCGAAAAGAATACGAAAAACAAATGCCGGGGGTGAGGGTGCATTTTGGAACTCTGGATGATTTTGCACGCGCTGCTCTGGCGGAAAACCCGCAGCTTCCGGTTGTCCGTGGCGATATGCCCGATACATGGATACATGGGCTGATGTCGAATCCCGAAGCGACTAAAACGGCCCGCAACATTCGTCCGCTGGAACCTGCCCTCGAATCGCTCGACACTCAGCTTCGTATTTGGGGGCTTGACCCAGCCGATGTAACTGTTCCGTTAGCTGAAGCTTATGAACAGAGCCTGCTTTACGGAGAGCATACCTGGGGAATGAATGCTGAATATGGCCCGCGAAGGTTGTTCGGCGATGACTGGAGAAACTGGTTGTCTGAAATGAATAAAGAGCCGCTTCCGGAAAACGGAGATTACTTGAAATTGCCGCGTGGCAGCAAACGAAAGTGGATGCAATCTTACCAGGATCATCGCGATTATGCCAGCCGTGCTGCAAAAATTGTCAACGAAGAATTGGAGAAAAGGCTCCTTCTGCTTGCGTCATCGGTAAAAACAAATGGGAAAAGCAATTTGGTTTACAATACGCTTCCCTGGAAAAGGTCGGGATTAGTTGAGTTGAACGGTACAAAACTGATGGCGAATGATATTCCGGCCAATGGTTATAAAGTAATTCCGTTTAAAGAAGAAAAAGCAGTTAAGGTAAACAATTCAATTATTGAAACCAGGTTTTTCAAAACCACTTTCGATCTGGAAAAAGGAGGGATCAGTTCGTTGATTGATAAAAAAACCGGCAAAGAGTTGGTCGACCTGAAAAGTCAGTATGTATTGGGTCAGTTCATGCACGAAAGGTTCAGCAGCAACGAAGTTTACGACCGTTTCTTTCATAAATATTCAAGGATTCAGGATGGCTGGGGAATCAACGACTTTGGAAAGCCCGGAATGCCCGATGCATCAAAAGTACCTTACCTGGCTGTTACACCTTCAGGATGGAAAATGAGCGTTTCTGAAACCGGCACTGAAATCAGTGTATTGCTTCAGGCTGCAGATTGTAAGGGACTTGCAAAGGAATACAGTCTCATTTTTTCTTTTCCAATAGAAATGCCTTTTATAGATTTCTGCTGGAAAGTAAAGGATAAAACACCTGAAAAACATCCTGAAGGGGGATGGCTTTGCTTTCCATTCAATATTTCAGAACCTGAATTTTTGGTCGGACGGTTGGGCGCACCAATTAACCCGTCAACAAACATTGTTCCCGGAACAAACCGTCACCTGCTGGCTGTAAACACAGGAACTGCAATTACCAGCGCAGGAACCGGGATCGGGCTTTGTTCGATGGATTCTCCGCTGCAATCGTTTGGTGAGCCCGGACTTTGGCGGTGGAGCCTGGATTATGTACCCAGGGTCCCAACTGTTTTTGTCAATCTTTACAACAACATGTGGAACACAAACTTCCCGCTTTGGCAGGATGGTTCGTGGAGCGAACGGGTGCGGATCTGGCCGGTCTCACAGAATGAAAATACAACAAAAAACCTGGTTGTACAGTCGTGGGAGGCCCGCCTTCCATTGCTTGCTGTTGTGGCTGACCAGCAGGATGGTAAATTACCGGCCGAAAAAGAGGGATTGTCTGTATCCGGAAAAGGGGTGCTGGTCACAGCATTCGGTAAAAATCCGGATGGAGAAGGCACAGTTTTAAGGTTTTGGGAACAGACAGGAGAATCGGGGAAAGTGAAAGTGAGTTTGCCCGACGGAAGTAAATTCAGACTGGCACAGCCTGTAACTTTACGCGGTGAAGTTGCGGGTGAACCAATTGAAATCGTGAACGGGAAATTTGAGATCAGTCTTCATGCGTATGCACCTTTCAGTGTCATTTTATCAGAATAGATCAATATGAATATCTGTATAAATACCTGTGAACACCAAAGGTGTTTTATTTTCATAACCCTGGGTCGCCGACCCAGGGTTATTGAACAAGATACAACAACTGCCTGAAAGGCAGAATTTAATAAGACTACCATAAAAATCATAAATCAGCACAAATCTCATTTTCAATAAAAATAAAATATCACGAAATTCCACTTCTACCCAATTTTATGATTATGTCCTGCCCTTCAGGCACTTGTTCGTTTATATTTGTTTTCCGCAGGTCTTTGACCATGCGGTTATTAATATCCTGACTTTTCAAGTCAAAAGAATTCATAGGTCAATTAGCAGATAATCTTAAATTTAAAAATGATTTTAAATATTTGAAAATGAGAATGGGCTTAAAAGTTTTATCTGAAATTTCGTGCTGTTTCGATCATTATTTTCAGGTTTTCTGATGGAGTGTCTGGTGGAATTGCACATCCTGCATTTAAAATAAAACGGTTTGAACTGTTGTACAATTCTAACAGTTCCAATGTTTTTGACCTTACAAGTTCCGGTGTCCCAAAGGCAAGCACCCCGCTTGGATCAATATTTCCAATCAGGGTTGTCTGATCATTAAATGTGTTCAGTATTGCTTTTACATTGGTTTTATAATCGAGTTCGAAAGCATCGGCACCTGATAGCAACATCTGGTCCAGGATTATTTCCGTATCACCGCAAATATGTAGGGTGTAAGGAAGCCCTTTGGCATGTGCTGCTTCAACCACTTTTCTTTCATAAGGCAAGGCGAATTGAACATACATTTCAGGAGAGATCATTTCGGGTCCGGCAGGACTGTCGCCATTCGAAACCATATCACACCCGGTTTCTGTCATCAGGTTGATAAACCGGGTGGTCGCACCGGTGCAATATTCAAGAAGGTTAACGATAAGATCGTCGTTCCCCATCATCAGGTCAAGCATCCAGTTTTGCGCCCCCCGCATCATACTTGCCAGTGAAAAGGGCGCCTGATCGCAATTCCCCCTGATGAATATCTCATTCTTATAATAATCTTTGAGTATCCTGACTGCTTCGAGCCAGATTTGGATATACCTGTAATTTTCAATATTGATTGGCTTCAGGTTTAATACTTCTTCGAGATTATTCAGGTTTCCGATATGGGTACGTGCCGGATCATTCACCGGAAAATCGACCGGCACCCCCACCGCCCCGGCCAGGGTAACCGTATCAATATCAACCAGGATGCCATCAAACTGATATTTTTCGACTGAAGCAATAAAACACTCCGCGATTAGTTTGGGGCTATTACGGTATTGTTCCATTGTAATCCCGTATTCCCTTGCCGCCATCATAAAATTATGGAGCATTACAGGCGTTTTATCGGTTTTTTCACCATTTAATGCTGCAACTATTCTTTCGTATCCATTCATAAATGAATTTATTAAGCTGTGATTAGAACTTTACCTTGAAAGTTTCAATCGCATTATGCCCTATCTGCACAGAAAAGCTATTCCCATTGGCTTGTTTTTCGTTGCTGTTTTCTTCAATAATGTTGGTATGCCAGAGTTTTTTTATTGCTGATGGCAAACTTACATTTACCTGTATGTCCTTCCCGGTCATCTCGCAAAGCCGGATGATATAACTATCATCATCATCCGATTTTTTCCAGGTTGTCACCACCACATTTCCGGCATCAACTTTAACAAATCCTTTTTCTTCAGGTAATCCCTGTTCTGATTTCCTGGTTTTAACAACATTTGTTATTAAGGGACAGTTATCCTGCTTGCCGGTTTGCACGAAGTTTTTCCAATCGCCTTCAGTGGAAGAAAGAGAAAACGAATAATGATGATTGCCGGGTTGAAGGTAAAAATTGCCTTCACCATGACAACTTCTCCTGCTGGCGAGTAATATACCCTGCAAAACAGGATTCTGGTTTTGGGCATTAGTCGGGTCAACCCAGTCAAAGGTAGCAACCGAACTGCTGATGTTGACCGACACATTATCCGATGAAGCGTTGAACCAATCCTGCACTTCGCGTGGATGTACCCTGGCACATTCGGTATTGTAGATTTGGTCGGGCTTTGAGAATCCGGCAGCACCCTTTATTTCACTTTTCCCGACTTCAACAACTCCCATTGGCACTTCATAAGCAATGGCAGAATTCGTTTGATTGAGCGGAAATGCAATCCGGTATTCCCTGTAATGTTCTCCTGAGAAACCCAATATATCAACCTCAAAATCAATTTTTTTGAGATTTTCATATAATATCACCTTCTCCCTGATCACGGCAAATTTTGTCTGTTGAACAAATTCATAAGCTTTCCGGACATCGCCATATTCCGAACAATTCCAGGTGGGGGCATACTGGCTTACCTTTTCAAATCCATTCATGCTTACCGGTTGAATATCCGTAAATTCACCTGCCCCGTTTCCAACAGATTCGAGTTGAAACACTTCGCCACACAACAAATTGCCCGGTGATAATAATTCTTTCTGAAGCTGTTTATCGAAAATGGACTTAATACCGCCTTTTACAAATTCAATTTTATAAAACTTATTTTCAACTGTCTGAATATTGGCACTTGCGCTTATTGCAGAGGGTTTGGTCGGTTGGACCGGCTGCATCCAGTTATCGGTAACAGAACTGTTTTCAAACTTTTTAATTTCATTGATAAAAGGTTTCAGATAAAAGGTTTTATAACCCATTGACGGCACATTTTCAGCAATAAAAGTAAGCGTAACCGGTTCTTTATCATTTACTAACGCCGAAGCTATTTGTTGTGATGGAATTTCTTTACCCGTGGCTGCATCAATAACCTGGTAAGTTGGAATTTTCTGACCGTAAGCTTCAACATTCACCTTTACAAGGTCCGTCCTGTTCCATGATAAAGTGTTATAAACAACCACGGCTAATCCATCCTGTGAGAATTTTATTTGTCTGGAAATTAAATCAGCCGAATTTTTTACAATACCGGAGGAAATGTCCAGCGCATTTTCAAATTTATGTCTGAAAGCCAGGTCGGTCAAATCTCCAAACTTTCCACCCCATCCGTGGTCGGGGTAAATGGCATTAAGCCACGCTGTATTGAATTCTTCCTGCGGATATTGGGCAAAACTATTTTCAAGGAACGATGCAGTTGTTGCAAGCTTTTCGGCAGAAACAAGTATCCGGTTTGCATTTCGTGAGGCTGTCAAAGCTTTTTCGTGTGTTGCGCCGTGAATATACAACCAAACTTCGGGTCGCTCTCCGACAATTCTTTCAAAACCGGCATTGGGCGATACTACTGCCTTCAGTGCTGCACTACCCGTGGCGAAGCCAATTTCGGGCAAGCCTTCCTTGGCGTGGTTTTCATTCCACGACTTAATAAAGGATGTAAACTCTTTGGGCTCAGACCAGTCGAGAGAATATAAAAATGGGAAATTTGGGGCTAATTTATTCTGCTTAAAGTAATTATTCCATTTTTTCAGGTGTTTGATCATATTTTGTTTTGTGGCAGAATCGGTTTTTGATTCCAAAACATCATAGCTTGCTTCGTAATATTGCCCGGGTGTAAAGGCCAGAATCTTGCTTCCATCCGGACTGTACCAGTTGTAGATGCCAGGTTCGTGACGTGAAAAATGCAAATAGTCAATGCCGGCTTTTGCAAGGATTTGAGGCATTTGCATGGCTCTTCCGGGAACATCTTCATTGAATGCAGAAGTAAAACTGCAATCCGGCAATGTCTTTTGTAACCACTTTTTACCAAGATAAACCTGACGCACCAAAGCTTCGCCATCGTACATCGATTCATAAGGGTTGTTGTAGGTGGCTCCCCATTCAATTCGGCCTTCTCTGGTGTATTTGTGCAGTAGGTCAAGTTTATCGGGATGGCGGTGCAAATATTCCATCAGTTCCATGCTGCATTCGCAGGTGAATCTGAAATTGGGATTTCTTTCCAGGATTTTCAGGACAGGAGTAAGCATTTTTTCATCGCGCCAGATTTCACAGGCGCCAATCGAATCCATCCAGGCAATATCCTGATGGCTTGATGGAATGATGTTGATTTTCCCCTTTTTAAAATAACTGTAAACCTGCGATTTTGAGCTGGCCGGACGGTAATTGTCCTGTCCCGACGAAAATGATGCAATAAGCGAAAACAGTAATGAAATAGTAATTATTCGTTTCATTTTTTCAGACTGATGTGTTTTGTTAGTTTTTGAATTTAATCCGAATGGTTAGTCAATTTACTTTAATCTCAAACGGAAGCACCAATTTATCGTTCATTTTTTGATCAGATGATCGATCCTGCGAATCATCTCCATCATCGACCTTCCGTTGTGATAAGGACATTTCCATGGATCAATCTTCCAGTCATTCCTGTAATAAGGCGATGGGTCATCAGCCGGTTCTTCGAGAAAAGGTACGCCCAACCGGTTTAATTTGGTAAACCATTCTCCCCGTTGATGATCAATCAGGTAAGTATTGATGAAATTCCAGCTTTGTTTGACAACTTCCCAATATTTTAAATTCCCTGAAAGTTGGAAGGCATTCATGAAACCGACCAAAGTTTCGGCCTGCTGCCACCAATGTTTATTCGTTTTAACATGGCTCCCATAACGCGTTGATTCGAGGAACAATCCACCGTCTTTGTCAAGGGCGACCCGTTCAATATTGTCAACCATTTTCAGGGCTACCGGCTTCATTCTTGCCAAAATATCTTTATCTCCAAGTATTTCAGCGGCTTCCCACAAAAGCCACGAACCTTCAATGTCGTGGCCAAAAGAACATATTCCTTTTGTTGCTTCTGCCTCGTTGAATGCCTCATCGAAAAAGATACCAAAATGCCCTTCTATCCTGATGATTTTATCGAGGAAAAGGTTCATCATTTCGGTCAGTCGTTGCTTTACCAACGGACTTTTCCATACTTTGTACAATGCGGCCCAAGCTTCCAGAACATGCAAATGGGTATTCATCGATTTGGGCTCGTTATTATCGGCCATCCGGTTTTGATCATAAATATTCCAGTCGCGGGTAAAGGATTCTCGGTAGCCAACATATTCCGGATCTTTCGTTTTTTCTTCAAGAAGATTGAAAAAATCCTGGATCTTCTGCATTACTTCGGCTTTGGGGCGAAACTCGTAATACTTGCAAAGTGCGTAAAGGACAAAAGCCTGGGCATACGTATGCTTAATATCGTTAGCTACTGAATTATCGGACGAAAGCTCCATGAAATAACCGCCAAACTGCTTATCTTCAAAATCTTCGGTAACAACGCGATATGCTTTATCGGCCATGGCGGCATATTCAATTTTTCCACGGGTCATGGCTGCAGCGGAGAAAGTCCATAAAATACGTGCGTTTAAAACGCTTGTTTTATTAGCCGTCAATACCGGGTTTCCATCCAGATCAACGGCACCATAAAAACCTTTTCCGGTCTTTTCCACTCCATATTTTATCCAATACGGGAGAATATTTCCTTCGAGTTCATTGCTGAAAAACAATTTGTAATCAGTTAGCTCTTTTTGCAGCGTGTCCATGTTGAAGATGAATTAGTCCAAACTATCTTAATAATTTATTTGTCCCTTAAAACCGGTGAAACCAAATAAATTTTACCCGGAAGGGTTTTAAAGGTCACTTTCTCACCTGTAAATATACAACTTACCGGCTTACCATTCTCAAGTACCAAAACATCGGAACCCGGCCAGGGGTTAACAAGCGTGCAATCCTTTCCTTTTTCGCTTATGATCTTGACATCCGAGATTATTTTATCGTGAAGTTTCGCTGAAACAAGAAATGCCCCCCATGCCAGGATATTGTTAAAACCGGCATTCATCTCTTTGGGCCAGACAGAGAAAAGCCTGATGACATTTCCCGCACTCATGCAAAGCATCTCATTGACAGCATTGACAACAGTGCAACTGTTTTCGATTCCATGCGGATTATTCATCTGGAATCCGTTAGGGTAAGCGTTTAATGCGTAATTGCGAAGTTCTCCGATGATTGTGTCAGGATTATATCCTACCCTGATTGCTGCAACAAAAAAGCTGTTGCTTGTATTGGAATCGTGCCATCTTTTCATTTCGTCAATCGTATTGCCGGCTATTTTCAACAATTCGGGTTTGCTGTCCGGTGTAATTGCATTTGCCGGATAGATATGCTGGATTCCTAATCCATTCCCTTCCCACCAGGAAACACCTTCTTCGGTATAACGAAAAACGGTTCTGCCATTACGTTCCTGAAGAGGAAAGTCACTTAAATTTGACAAAATATGTCTCCATTTAGCCTGACGTTCTTCATTTATCTTCAATGACGAACTTAGATCAATGATAAGGTCAAAAGCATTTCTTACCAAGCCAAGGGAAAGAATTGGATTTTTGTCGTTGCCTGATCCTTCATGAATGGCATCGTTGTAGATAACATACCTGCCTGCTTCAAATTTCAAATAATCTTCCCAGAAATCAACAACCGCCAATGCATAAGGATAGATCTTTTTCCCATACTTCAAATCGTAGGTACACCTCCACCGCTGGGCCATATTGATCAAACCGTATGCAGAATTGGAGCGCTGGCCAAAAAAGAGGCCTCCTTTTTCAAAGTTTTTTGAATTTCTGTATTGCCCGAAGTTACGGGTGACTTCAATTCCTAAAGGCCCGATTCCGACAGGGTACAATATGCCCCTGGTGTTGGTTATGTTTTTGGCGTACCATTCACCCCGCTGCATAAAATCGAGCAATGGGGAATCCTGTGGATCAGCCTGTTCAATCCGGTTAGCTGAATACAAACTGTAAAACGGCGCCTGAAAATTGTAATTCAGGTGGTAATCGCCATTCCATGCCGGGGTATCATTGGTCGTCCAGCCAAAAAGACCGGGAGGAAATTCAGGATTACGGCTGCAGGAAGCCATTGTATATAAACCCTGATAATACGCTTTCATCAGGATGGAGTCTTCAATTGAAACTGAAGATTTTGACCAGTAATTATCCCACCATTTATCGTGTTGTTTCAATGTCTTCTGAATGGTCTTCGCGTTAATTTTTTCGGCCCTGCTTATCGCAAGCTTTAAGGGATCAGCGCTTTCAAAATTTGTATTTACAGCTAAAAGGATTACTGTTTTTTTTCCCGCCGTTAAATGAAAAGCAGATTTCTCTCCCCCCAAAAATTTGATTGCAATGGCAGCTTCGGTTTTAATATCCACACTGTCATTAAACGCTTTTTCCAACCAACTAATACCATTCATTTCTCCGGAATTGATGTTCGCCATTGTATTTTCAGGGGCAACCAAATTAACTTTTACATCCGTTTCATTAGTCGAAAGCAGTTCAATCATGATGAGGTTGTCGGTTGCCATTACCATTGAACGGATTTCAACTTTCGATTCATTCTTCTGCAGAAAACAGGTGGTTATTCCATCCCGGATCGACTGTTTAGCCTTAAAATCCGCATTTTCTAACCCCTTCAAATTGATTTCAACAGTTCCAGCCAGTCGTGGACCAGATAAGTTATCGGCCTGCGAGCGCAACCTCCAAAAGTCACTTTTCGAAACATAATAAGTCAAAACCCCTGTTTTATAACCCAACGTCATTTCTAAATCACCATTTCCCATCAGAGGGGCATCCACCGAGAAATCTTTGGGTATCCGCTGGGGAGGTTTATCCCATACATTTGAATAGTTTAGTTGCTGGGCCATTAACGGCACAACACTAAAACAGGCTAATAGTAATAGTAAAGTCTTTGTTTGCATTTTTAAATTTCAATGTAGGATTTCAGTATCATTCTCAAAATATTGCAAAGTACAGGAAATTTTTATCTTTCCGGGTTTGAGTTGGTGTATGATAAACAAAAAGCTACTGTAAATCAGTAGCTTTTTGTAGTCCCACCGGGAATCGAACCCAGATCTACAGTTTAGGAAACTGCTATT
>JBBIPU010000097.1:0-7377 GCA_037442685.1 Draconibacterium sp.
AACAACTTTCTTTTATTATCAAAATCTATTATTTCTGTTTGATCGATTTTTAATTGCTGAATTTCTCTTTTACGCCGGGATCAGCTTTCCCTCCGTTTACCGCTGCCGGATGTACCTTTTTCAGTAATGCCTTCATTTGAACCACAACATCTTTAAATTCTTCGTTACCGGCAAGATTGTTCAATTCATTCGGATCAGTTTCTTCGTTGTACAGTTCTGCCCCTGACTTTCCAAAATTCCATTCAGTATATCGCCAAAGTTGCGTACGAACGCTGTGTCCCGGAATATTCCCGCGCTGAACCTGTGTGTAAGCTGGATGATTCCATGCTGCCCCGGGATTTTTAAGTAATTCTGCCAGACTGTAACCTTCAAGGTCTGACGGTGGTCTTAATCCGGTCAGTTCAGCAAGTGTGGGGTAAATATCCACCAGTTCCACTGGTCTGGAACAAAGTTTACCTGAACTTTTCAAACCGGGAACCGAAATGATTAGCGGGCATTTAGCTGATTCTTCAAAACAACTCTGTTTAAACCAGAGCCCGTGTTCTCCCAGATGATAACCGTGATCGCTCCAGAACACAACAATTGTTTTATTCTTCAAACCCAGGGAATCAAGAGCATTCAGTAATCTGCCGATTTGGGCATCTACAAAAGATATTGCAGCAAAATAAGCGAGCTTGCACTCTTCAGCTTCTTTTTCAGAAATGCCGAAATAAGGCCAGGGACTTGTCGAAGCCAGGGCCGGTTCGGGATAGTTCTTTTTTGTTTCATCCGAAATTTTCGGGAGTGTCATATCCCCCAAATCATACAAATCAAAATATTTAGACGGTGTTATCCAGGGACAATGAGGTTTGTAAAATCCTGCGGCTATAAAAAAGGGTTCATTTTTGTGTTTCTCAAGCAGTTTAATTGTTTCTGTTGCTACTTTTCCATCGGTATGTTCTCCATCCATTCCCTCTTTATCGGAATAAAAAGCCATTGCTGCGCCCAAACCCCGATCCGGTGTATAATTTATTAAATCAAGCTCGAGTGAAGTTTTATCCCTTCCGGCCGGATTCACCCTTTCTTCCCACGAAACTTTATCATCAAGTCCGTTCGTTCCAATATCTCCAGGATTACCATAATGAAACATTTTTCCTACCCTGGCGACATAATATCCATTATTGCTGAACATTTGAGGAAGGGTGACCAGATTGGGATAATCCTGCCGGAAATGATATTTTAAGTCGAAAACCCTTATTTTATCCGGTCGCAAACCCGTCAGTAATGAACTTCGGCTTGGACTGCACAACGGAAATTGGCAATATGTATTTCCAAAAGCGACACCTGTTGAAGCCAGCCTGTCAATATTGGGCGATTGCACCAGAGGATGACCAAAACAACCTAAATCGTTATTCATGTCATCGACGGCAATGAACAGAACGTTTAATTTTTCATCTCCGCCTTTTTGATCCTCCGAAAAGGAAAAGAAACCAAATGAAAGAAACACTGCAATCAATAAAATTAAATTCTTCATTTTTCTATGGTTTAGGATTAATTCTGACCGATTTTTATCAGAAACGGGAAAACTTCCGATTCAACATGCGCCGAATTCATGAGTTCAAACAACTCTTTTACAATTTCCGGATGCTGACTGGCTACATTGTTTTCTTCCCCTAAATCTTCTTTAAGATTGTAAAGCTCTGTCGTTGTTTTTTCAGGAACGAAAACATTGTATTGCAGAAGTTTCCAATCTCCTTTCTGCAAAGCCCTTCTGCCTTGAGATTCATGAAATTCCCAGTACATGTAATCATGTTCCTTTTGTCCTTCTCTTTTCAACAAGGTTGGTAAAAACGAAATCCCGTCGATGTTTGCCGGTGCTTCAATTTCTGCCAGTTCGGCAACGGTTGGCATCACATCCCAGAATGCAGAAACATGGTCCGTTTTTGAACCTGCCTCAATTTTACCAGGCCACCAGGCAATCATTGGTTCACGGATTCCACCTTCGTATAAATCGCGTTTGTATCCTTTTAATTTTCCGTTCGAATCGAAATAATCGGGATCGGCCCCGCCTTCCAGGTGAGGACCGTTATCGGAACTGAACATCACGATTGTATTTTTATCCAGTCCCAATTCCTTCAGCTTTGCAAGTACTTCGCCCACCTGTTTATCGAGTAAAGTGACCATGGCAGCAAAAGCTGCATGACTTTCAGGTTGAGTACCGTACGGACCTTCGCGGAATCCGGGATCACCCGGTTCAGCTCCTTTGAATTTTTTCTCGGGCAGAAATTTTCCCCTGAATTCAGCCAGATTCTTTTCGGGCAGCAATAACTCGGCGTGCGGAATTGTGGTTGGATAATATAAAAAGAAAGGCCGGTTCCTGTTTTTTTCGATAAACTGCAGCGCCCGCTGATGAATGAGTTCCGGGGCATAAGTTTCAAATTTATCGCCCGAATTTCCTTCCAGAATAATCTTCTGATCGTTGTCCCACAAATGACCGGGATAATAATTGTGTGCCATCCGCTGACAGTTAAAACCGAAAAATTCATCAAAACCCTGTTTGTCCGGACTCCCTTCGGTATCGACAAAGCCCAGTCCCCACTTGCCAAAAGCCCCCGTTACATAACCGGCTTGTTTCAGCATTTCAGCAATTGTAAATGTCGAATCAGGAATGGGCCACTGTCCTTCCGGTTTCCATTCCTTGTTTCCGCGAATCGGGGTGTGCCCTGTGTGTTGCCCGGTCATCAGCGAAGAACGGGATGGTGCACAAACTGCGGTTCCCGAGTAATGTTGAGTAAAAAGCATACCTTCTGCAGCCATTTTATCGAGGTTCGGAGTTTGAAAATGGATTTGTCCGTAACAGCTTAAATCTCCGTAACCCAGGTCGTCGGCAAGAATGTAAACGATATTGGGTTTTACCTGAACTACTGTTTTTTTTGAATGTTGCTGACACGACAGAATTCCAAACAATGCTGTAATTATTAAAATTGATTTATTCATATTCGGATTGTTTCATTTAAATAATCAACTGGTTTAGTAAGAGTGAATCCAAAGGTAAAAAGAAATTAAAAAATATAACTTTCCCTCATCCAAAGAAACGATTTGAATAATCATTATCTGATTCATAGAATTTCAGTTAAGTGATTTATTTTCATCATAGTCAGAAAAGAATCTTTCAAATATAAATGAACATTAAATCGTGATTTTGGTTACTATGAAATCTTTAAATCAATATTTATGAAAAAATTGTTCACTTTTTTGTTTCTGGGGATGATTCTTTTATGCTGCAATCAGAAAAATACGGTGCAGAAAACAAGCTCCGGCACGACCAATGAAACCATTGACCGTACAGTTTTACCGGTTAAAGAACCTCAGCATCCGGCCATTACAGAGCTTGATGCAAGAAAAGCCACACCTCCAGCACGTTTCGAGGTAAAGGCGCCTGACAAAGCACCAAATATTCTTGTAATTCTTGTCGATGATATCGGATTCGGTCACTCAGAAACCTTTGGCGGACCGATTCACATGCCAACGCTTGAAAAGCTGGCAACAAACGGATTGCGTTACAACCGGTTTCACACCACATCGCTTTGTTCGCCAACACGTACAGC
Source organism: Draconibacterium sp. (assembly GCA_037442685.1). Classification (GTDB taxonomy): domain Bacteria; phylum Bacteroidota; class Bacteroidia; order Bacteroidales; family Prolixibacteraceae; genus Draconibacterium. Next base: position 3,588 of record JBBIPU010000097.1, read on the forward strand.
TTTACTGACAGGTTACAACCATCACTCAAATAATGCAGGTGCAATTATGGAAGTGGCAACTGCTTTCCCGGGAAATACGGGAATCAGACCACAAACTATCACTCCAATGGCACAGGTACTTAGAATGAACGGTTACAGCACTGCCGCTTTTGGAAAGTACCATGAAACTCCGCCATGGGAAGGTTCAGTTTCCGGACCATACGACCGCTGGCCAACAGGTTCTGGATTTGACAAATTTTATGGTTTTATTGGTGGAGAAACCAACCAGTGGCATCCGATGGTTTACGACGGAACAACCCGTGTTTATCCGAAAGTTGACGACCCGAATTACCATTTTACCAATGACATGACCAATCAGGCGATTGCCTGGTTAAACACGCAACAGTCACTTACTCCCGACAAACCATTCTTTGTGTATTTTGCCACCGGTGCAACCCATGCACCGCACCATGCTCCAAAAGAATACATCGAAAAATATAAGGGAAAATTCTCGCAGGGATGGGACAAATTAAGGGAAGAAACACTTGCCCGGCAAAAACAGCTTGGAATAGTTCCACAGAATACTGAACTGGCGCCAAAACCAGAAGCCATTAAAGACTGGGAAAGCCTTACCGCCGATGAAAAAAAATTGTTTGAGCGACAGATGGAAGTTTTTGCCGGATTCGGGGAACATACCGACCATGAAATTGGAAGGTTGATTGACGCCATTGAACAACGAGGTGAACTTGAAAATACACTGATTTTTTACATTGTAGGCGATAATGGTTCAAGCGCCGAAGGTGGCATGATTGGAATGTACAATGAAAACACTTACTTTAACGGTGTTCAGGAAACACTCGATATGCAATTAAATAAAATTGATGAACTGGGTACAGAGCATACATATAATCACTTTGCAGCAGGTTGGGCTGTTGCAGGAAATACCCCGTTTACCTGGACAAAACAGGTAGCTTCCAATTTTGGAGGGACAAGAAATGGCATGGTGATAAGCTGGTCTGCAGGTATTAAATCGAAAAACGAAATCAGGTCGCAGTTTCATCATGTAATTGATGTCGCTCCAACAGTTTATGAAGCCACTCATATTCCGGCACCAAGGATAGTTAACGGAATTGAACAACGCCCCATTGAAGGAGTAAGTATGTTATATTCATTTGATAATGGTGCAGCTCCTGATGCCCGAAAAACCCAGTATTTCGAAATGATTGGCAACCGTGCCATTTATAATGACGGATGGTTTGCCGGTACTGTTCATAAAGCTCCCTGGGAGCCTGCTCCCCGCCACCCGCTGAACGAAGATATCTGGGAGCTGTATAATGTGAACGAAGATTTCAGCCAGGCCCATAATCTTGCTGAACAAAATCCCCAAAAGCTGGAAGAGTTGAAAAAGCTTTTTATGGATGAGGCTGTGAAATACAATGTACTGCCAATCGACGACCGTTCTATTGAACGACTTGACCCGGCCATTGCCGGCCGTCCCGACCTGATGAACGGTAAAAAAGAACTTGTTCTGTATGAAGGTGCTGTCGGAATTCCTGAAAATGCCTTTATCAATGTTAAAAATACCTCGCTTACCATTTCTGCCGATGTTGAAATAGCGGCAAATGCAAACGGCGTGATACTTTGCCAGGGTGGCGATTTCGGCGGATGGTCATTCTACATGGATAAAGGGAAACCAACTTACACCTATAACTGGGTTGGTCTGGAAAGTTATACCGTTACGTCAACAAAATCTGTTACACCGGGAAAACATACCCTGACTTTTAAATTCGATTATGAAGGTGGAAGAGGTGGCGGCGGAACCGGAACGATTTACATTAATGGTGAAAAAGCCGGAGAAGGAAAAATCGTTCGCACCAATAGTAATACATTTGGCATCGATGAATCGGCAGATGTGGGAACTGACGAAAACACACCTGTTTTCCCGCGTTATAAAGGCAAAGAAAAATTCACAGGAAAAATTAACAAAGTTGTTGTAAATACCGGTATTTAGAATATTAAATACTTATGATAGCAAAGGTGCAGTTTCAGTACTGCGCCTTTTTTATTTCAGTTCAACTTCAGAAAAAGATTTCCTTTTATTAACGGGGTTATTTTTATTTGTTTTGTCAAATATTCACCCGATTAAGTTTCAGAAATCCTCATTTGAATCAGTTATTTTTACCAGCACCTTTTGAATTTTCAATTAAAATTTGCTTTCACATGTTGAAACGAAAACTTTAAAGTGTGGCATAATTTACGTAACTATGTACCTGTAAACTTAAAAACCATTTAAACTTAAAAATCATGACTACAACTCGTCGATCGTTTTTAAAAAACAGTGCCGTGCTGATGGCTGGTACTGCTTTACTTTCAAAACATTCGTTTGCAATGCCTGCAGCAGGTGAAATTGTCGGGGTGCAACTTTATTCGGTGCGCGACGACATGGCGAAAGACCCTCTCGGTACACTTAAAAAAGTTGCTTCAATGGGATATAAACATGTTGAACACGCCAATTATGTGAACCGTAAATTTTATGGCTATCCGGCCAAAGAATTCAGGAAAATCCTTGATGATCTGGGCTTGAAAATGGTATCAGGTCATACAGTTTTGGGCAAAAATCATTGGGATCCAGTTAAAAAAACCTTTACCGATGCCTGGTTGCAAACAGTTGAAGATGCAGCCATTCTGGGTCAAAAATATGTGGTAAGCCCATCGATGGACGAAAGCATGCGAAGTAATTACGACGATTTCATGAAACTACTTGAAATATTTGTTAAAAGTGGTGAGCTATGCCAGAAATCGGGCATGAAATTCGGCTACCACAACCACTGGTTCGAATTCAGCGAAAAACTTAATGGCCAGTTGTTGTTCGATATCATGATGAAAAACCTCGATGTGAAAAAGGTTGTAATGCAGCTTGATATTGGCAACATGTACATTGCCGGGGCAAAAGCTCTTGATGTTATCGGTAAATACCCCGGTAAATTTGAGTTAATCCATGTAAAAGACGAAATTCCATCCACAGGAGAGGAAAAATTTGAAAGCGCCATTCTTGGGAAAGGTGTCATCAAAGTAAAAGAAGTTCTTGATATCTGCAGGAAAACCGGTGGAACCCAGGTTTATATTATTGAACAGGAATCGTACCAGGGCAAAGCTCCGCTTGATTGTATAAAAGAAGATCTCCGGATTATGAAAGACTGGGGTTACTCCTCTTAATCAAAAACGAAAAATATTCTACTTTTCAATAATTTTTTGGGGCTGTTCTGACAAATAAGTCGTTCAGCCCCAAAATTCCTCCAACCTCTTCAATATCTTCAACTACATAGTCAGCCCCATTTTCTTCCAGTTCTTTCCGGTTATTTTCACGGGCAATGCCAAGCGTTAATCCGAACTTCCCCTTTTTCCCGGCCTGCACTCCCGAAACCGCATCTTCAACCACAATCGCTTTTGAATATTCAACTCCAAAAATATCGCAGGCAGTGGTAAAAATATCGGGCTCGGGTTTGCCAAGTAAACCGAGTTCTGCCGAAACAACACCATCCACACGGGCATCGAAAATATCGAGCAGACCGACCCGTTCCAACACGGGTTTACAATTTTTACTCGAAGAAGCCACGCCGAGTTTGATTCCTGCTTTTTTCAATTCGTGCAGTAACGATACAGTTGATGGATAAACTTCCGCTCCTTCCTTTTCAAGCACTTCATTAAATGCAAAATTCTTCCTGTTTCCCAGCCCACAAATGGTTTCAGTTCCGGGAGCATCCGAAGGGTCGCCAAACGGAATATTAATCCCGCGCGATTCGAGAAACGA
>JBBIPU010000097.1:7477-16225 GCA_037442685.1 Draconibacterium sp.
CCGCTTCCATCGAGACCGGGAACTTTAATCATATCTCCCCCGTCGAAAGTAAACGGTCGTGGGATCGGGAATACTTTTTTACCGTACATCCGGTTAAAACGGGCTGCAAATTTACGGGCCATTTCAAGATTCTGTTCCTGATCCTTGCCAACCGGCACAAACTTAGCTTTGTGAATCAAAATATCGGCAGCCATCAAAACCGGGTAAGTCAATAAACCAGCGTTCACATTATCGGGTTGCTGACGTGCTTTTTCCTTAAACGAAGTGGTTCTTTCCAGTTCGCCCAGGTACGCATTCATATTCAGAAATGCATATAATTCAGATACTTCAGGAACATCGCTCTGGATAAAAATTGTCGCTTTTTCAGGATCGATACCGCAGGCAAGGTATTCGGCCAGAACCTGTTTCACACCTGCCTGAAGGTTCTGCGGAGTTGGGTGTGTTGTCAAAGAATGAATGTCGGCAATAAAAAAGAAACAGTTAAAATCATCCTGCATCCGCACAAAATTGCGCACGGCTCCAAAATAATTCCCAAGATGTAAATATCCTGTGGGACGGATTCCGCTCAATACGGTTGGCTTGTTCATTTTATTAAAAATGCATTAAAATTCGTGCAAAAATAGGGAAACATGTTGAATGGCAAAATTATTATGTCTGACAAAATAATACTATTTGAATTTGAGACTTTTAGGATTTTGACTGGTATCAAAAATTCTTAAAATTTCAATTCGATTTTTAGACTCCCGATAAAAAAGAGAATTATGCTTTGTTATCACACACTTTCTGACTTTTCTTTTAAAATTAACCTGAGGATAAATTTTGGGTTGAGCTAAAATCTGGTTAATTAATCTTTCTGTCTTTTCAATAAATTTTCCGGCAACCTGACTACCCCAAACTTTATTCACATACTCGAGTACCAGATTAAGGTCTTGCTCTGCAAGAGGCGCCCAGATCATTATCTTAGACATGATTGTATTTTGCCTTATATTTTGTCATTACATGTCCATGCGGAATTCCTTTACCTGAGTCTATTTCATTTATAGCATCTTCAATCTGTTTTATTTCGTCTTCTGTCAGCCCAATCCATTCATCAACTTCCTTTTTGCTGTTAACAAAATTAAGCATAACTCCATATAATTCTTTCAACTTTGCTTTTTCAAGAGAATCTACCTCTCTGAACATTTTTAATTTTAATTCCGAAACATTCATTTTAAATATTTTTCTCAAAATTATAAAAAACCGAAAACAAATCAGTATCCAAGTTTAGTTCTTTAAAAACAGTAATTTTAAGAATGTGGTTTGCCTGTAAAAAAAATAGTGTTAGTTTTACATGCTGAATTTAAGAAAGATATGTACAAAAATCCTTTATACGGAAAAGAATGGCACTGGCGCAATGTGAAAATGGAAGCGCTGGAGTTACATATCGTTTTGCGGTCGTAAGACCGGAAAAAGGGATTTTCTTTGTTTGCGCAGGAAGTCCCTTTTTTTGTTTAACATGTTGAATTTTTTGTGAATAGAAAATAAATCATTAATCAAAAAAAACTAATGTCATGACAAGAATAAAGAAGATTTTTCTCGACGAATCGGAAATGCCGAAACAGTGGTACAACCTTACACCCGACCTGCCTACACCTTTAAATCCACCACTGGGCCCGGGCGGAGTTCCGGTAACACCCGAAATGCTGGCGCCTGTTTTCCCGATGAACCTGATAGAACAGGAAGTTAGCCAGGAACGTTGGATCGACATTCCCGAACCCATTCGCGATATCCTGAAACAGTGGCGTCCAAGTCCGCTGATTCGTGCTTACGAATTGGAAGCAGCGCTGGGAACTCCTGCTAAAATATATTACAAGAATGAAAGCGTTTCTCCTGCGGGAAGTCACAAACCAAATACTGCCGTGCCACAAGCCTGGTATAATAAACAGTTCGGAATTAAGAAATTAACCACCGAAACCGGGGCCGGTCAGTGGGGCTCAGCCCTTTCTTATGCCTGTGCACAGTTGGGCGGAATTGAATGTAAAGTATTCATGGTGCGCGTAAGTTTCGACCAGAAACCTTTCCGCAAAATGATGATGGAAACGTGGGGCGGAAAATGTGTTGCCAGCCCCAGCAGGGAAACACAGGCCGGACGCGATATCCTTGCTCATTTTCCCGATACTCCCGGAAGTTTGGGAATTGCCATTTCGGAAGCTGTTGAAGCTGCCGTAACAGATCCAACCGGAGGAACCCGTTATTCGCTGGGTTCGGTGCTGAACCATGTGATGCTGCACCAAACTATTATTGGGCTGGAAGCCAAAAAACAATTGGGCAAAGTTGGCATTAAAAACCCCGATGTTGTAATTGGCTGCTGCGGCGGTGGAAGTAACTTTGCCGGAATTTCGTTTCCGTTTATGTACGAAAAAATACACGGTGCTAACATCCAGATTATTGGAGCCGAACCATTTAGCTGCCCCACTTTAACCAAAGCTCCGTTTATTTACGACCACGGCGATGTGGCGCAAATGACACCACTTTTAGCGATGAACAGCCTGGGACATAACTTTGTACCTGCTCCAATTCATGCCGGAGGATTACGTTACCACGGAATGGCGCCGCTGGTAAGCGCTGCACTGCGCGACGGTTTGATGGAAGCTCAGGCAATTCACCAAAGCGAATGTTTCGAAGCAGGTCTTTTATTCTCGAAAACCGAAGGTATTATTCCTGCTCCGGAAACCACTCACGCAATTGCAGTTGCCATTCGCGAAGCTAAAAAAGCGAAAGAAGAAGGTAAGGAAAAAGTGATTCTTTTCAATTTTAGCGGACATGGTTTAATGGATTTGGTTGGTTACAACAAATATCTGAACGGAGAATTGAATGACTACGAATATCCGGAAGAGGAAATTGCAAAGAATCTGAAAAAACTGGAAGGGTACCCATTACCGAAATAAGAAGCCCCCTCTAACTCCCCCGGAGGGGGAGAATCAGAAAAGAAAGAAAAACGTGTCGTGAATTGAGTTTTGCGGCACGTTTTTTTTGGATGAAAAGTAAATTGCCGCGATTATTTTACAAAAACTGGATAAAATTGCCCCGGTTTTGTGACAACCTCAGAAATTATTGCCCCGGTTTTATAACAAAATACGACTGAAATTGCCCCGGTTTTGTGACAAAAACACCTGAAAATCATTTTGGTTGCTGAACCTGCCATTTTACCTTGTACATAAAATTGAGGAATACTGCGGGTGATTTGTGAATGAGGTTGAAAAACCGGTTTGATTTAGCCTGTTAGAAAAGAACCTCTGTGAATTCTTTTTGAAGTTCAGAATTGTTAAGAAATGCTTCAAAACTGTGTTTTGAATTCTGAATCTCATTCTGAATGTGAAGTTTTTCATCTTTACCGAAAAACTCCCCGCCAAATTCAACTTCAACAATAATTCCCTTTTCAACCACCAGCCTGATTGAAAGTGTCTTCCCTTTAATCTCAACCTGATTTTTGAAGGTGTATTTTGGCGAGTAACCAAAGTTCCATTCCCAGGTGCGGAATTTTTCTGTGGCCAGTTTTTCGGTGACTGAATTATCGTTCTCAGAAAAAACGTACATTTTATTTTCAGGATTTTCGAGCTGAACATCCAGCAAAAACCTCAAAAACTCCTCTTTTGTCATCAGGGCTGGCAGAAACTGCGAAATATTGCCTACTCGGCTGCGGTTCGATTGCACAGCTTTTCCCTCGTATTTTCCGGGAGTAACTTTGATGGCCTGACCCAGTTTTTCGAGATCGGAATTAAAAAGCAGCGTGCCGTGATGCAAAACCCTGTTTTTGTATATGTGTTCGGCATTCCCCGAAATTTTCAGCCCGTTAATCAGCAAATCGTTGCGGCCCGAGGTGGTTGCTTCGATTTCGAGTTTGGCCAGCGCCTCAACAACCGGCGCGGTAAACTGCTTAAAACTGATTTCGGCAGGACTTTTTACATTTTTGATAAAAGTGAAATTCACATTCCCGGCATCGTGAAAAACGGTTCCACCACCCGAAATACGGCGGCAAACAGCAATGTTGTTTTCGTACACAAACCGGTGATTGATTTCCGCAGCAGCATTCTGGTGTTTGCCCACCACCACCGCATTTTCGCTTTGCCAGAGCATAAAAATATCATCGGTAAAATTCTTCATCAGATATTCTTCGGCGGCGAGGCAGAAATACGGATCGGTATTTTTAAGATGAAGACACAGCATTTTTAGAATTCGCAAATTGCAATATACATTTTGCGATTTACAAAATGTAAATTGCTGATATTTAATTTTGAATGTAACCAAATAAATCACTTATTTTCTCGGTATTGAAACCGTCAGCAAGCCGGTTGCAACGCATATTTTCCCGTTTTTACTTATCCCTTCAATAAAAATCCGGTAACGTGCAAGATCGTCGGCGGTATAAAATTCAATGCTGGCCTGGCCATTTTGAACCACAACGTCGGGATTCCATAATAAAGTGGGGCGTTTGTCCGGACGTTCATCGTTGATATTTTCCAAAGTATATTTTGGCGAATAAAATTCATTGGGCAACTGATATCCTTCGACTCTGGGTGTAATACGCCCGTGAACGACGCGTTCCCAGTTATTTTCCCATTCGCCTTTGCCCATTTTGGTCAAAACCGCAATTACACCGTCGGCTCCCCGTGAACCGTAAAACGATGATGCAAACCCGGATTTCAGAATTTCAATTTTATCAATGTCTCCCATAGGAATATTCCTCATGTCCGACCAATCGGTATCAACACCATCGACAATAAGCAACGGATTTCGCGCCGCACCCCTTATCCGCACTTCTTCACCCACAACATCAACCCCGGCAACACGCCCTTGCAGATAATCCAGAATATTAAAATAACGGTCAATATCTTCTTCCAGAATGGTCAGCGAAATATCGGGTTGAGAATAAAGCCTGAAATGCCCGTCGCCGGTGACTTTTTGCCCAATTGCCTGGACTTCGTCAAGAAGAATCCCCGATTTCACGAGGAATTCATTGTCGGCAACCTGCCTGTAATAATTTTCACGATAGAATTTCATCGGGATATTGATGTCGGAACAACTCGCATTCAACTCTTCTGCCGAAATCAAAGAATCAAGTTTGAACTGAGGTTCAAGAAAAATATCGTTTCTCCTGTTGCCCGTTTTTGTTTCGGCATTGATCATAATTTTGGCCCTGTCTTTTAAATAAAGCCGGTCGAAGCTGAAATTCCCATTTTCATCGGTTCTTGTTTCTTCAAAAAGAAAACCTTCAGAAAACGGCCCGATCACCACTTTTCCGTCCTCAACAGGTTTTCCGCCCCACTGCCTTACAACATTTCCTTTCAGTGTCAGACCGTAATCAGCCCAGTAAGGCAATTCTGTGCCCCGGTATTTTTCAAGCTCATTCCAGTAATAACTTCGCCATCCATTTACCATCATCACCAGATCGAGTTTTTCGTCGGCAGAAATCCCATTTTCATCTGTAAAGTACGATGCCGGCGATTCCAGGGATCCCCTCAATTCGGAATCTAACAAAAGGTAACTTTCAATTGTCTGGTTGTTCCCGGTTGAACTGAAATAATCTTCGTGAACCACAGCAATAGAAAGATTTGAGGTAATTGTATCAGTCGGCGGAAGCAACGATGTAACATCGATCTTTACTTTTTCCCGTGTTTTATATTCTTCTTTGTTAATGTCGAGCTGAATTGTTTTGTTCTCTTTGTCCTGCACAAAAACCAGCCGTTCGGCTACAACATTGTTTTGCTGATCGAGCACGGTAATTTTCGAAATACCAAGAGGGAACAGACCTTTGTACAGCCGCATGGCATGCTGAAATTCATTCATCGGAATCTGCGAATAAAAAAGTTCAATCCCTTTGTGCGATGCTTTTAACACATAATTTTCAGGATTTGTGATTTTCAGATTCCTTGTCAGGGTGAAGATGAGATAATTTCCGTCGGGTTTGTAGTTCAGACAAACTCCACTGGCTTTTGCAGGTTCGAACTGATAATTGAATCCGGGGTGCCCGTCAATCATCGCAAAATATTGCTTTCCTTCCTGCGGCATCATCATAAATTTTCCCATTCCTTTGTAACTGGTTCGAAATGAAACAACTTCATCCCCTGTTTCGTCCACAACTTTTCCTTTAACAGCAATTCCTTTCCCTTTTTCGTCGATGGCTTTAAAAGCAACGTGATTGATGGCATTCAGAATAAAGTTTCCACCTTCTGGCAGAAAGGAAACATCGATGTTAACCTGCACAGAATCAGCTTTATCCTGTGAAAGATCAGTCGAATTTTTTAAACCTGAAATCACTATTTTTTTATGAAAACAACTCTCCTCTCCAAAATTTGAAAGATACCGCGTAAATGCCCTGATTGTGTAAGTACCATCGGCAATTTCGCGCGGAAGTTGAAAATCACCATGCCCTGTTCCACCTTTTGACAGAATCAACCTGTTGCTGATCAGTACTCCTTCTTCAGAAACAAGCTGAACGTAAATATTCTTGTATCCCGGAACCAGCTTGTTGTTGATTCCGCTAACCAGGTACGATTTAAACCATATATAATCTCCCGGCGCATACAATTCGCGATCGATGTGGAGATACACTTTTTCGTATAAAATTGAATTTGAGGTTTTTAATGAATCATTTTCTTCAGCAAATCCCGCTCTGGCAACGAATAAAAAAAGAATGAAAATATAAGAAATCAGACGTTTCATTGGCTCGAATTTGAACAATGCAATTTAGCAAATATTGTTCCAAATAAAAATTCAAATTATTGATTATCATTCTGAAACAGCTATTTTTGGGAACAGGATAAATTAAAAAAACATGAATCGGCAGGTATTAAATCTGTTGTCTGAAATCCTGTCAGAATCATTGAACAGTCAATCAGGATTTAATCAGGATACGATTGAACAGGCTGTTGAAGAAAGAAACAAACCGGCGAGGATTTTGTAAGAAGTCAGAAATCTGCAGAAGACTTGCTCACCAAAACCGGCAGTGTAAGCGGAAATATTCAAATCCAAGCAGAAACCGGCTAACTCCGGCGCTTATTAGTAATGTAACAGGATTCGGGAAAAACCGGAAAAAGGGAAAAGCTGATTTAATGAGTAAAACGATACCTGCAGAAATGAAAAGTAAAAATCTGAATTTTGGAAACAAACACATTTTTATTGCTTTAACATAAAGTTTCATTGAATCGGTTTTCAATTTTGTTACCTTCGTAAACAGGAAATCTAAACCATTTAATTATGAAACCAAACCAACTTATTCTGATCTTTTTTTTGGTTGTTTTTGTTTTTTCGTGCAGTGAAAAACAACCTCCGATCATCGATTTGTCAGGTGATTGGCAGTTTAAGATGGATCCGGGGGATATTGGTGAAAAAGAAAGCTGGTTTAACACCGATCTTCCTGAAAATGTGCAACTTCCGGGTTCTATGGTTGAAAACGGGAAAGGCTACGATATCACTCTCCACACCAAATGGACAGGCGGAATCAGAAATCCGGAATGGTACAAAGATCCCAATTACGCTCCTTATTTCGATTCCACAAACATCCGCTTTCCTTACTGGCTGCAACCCGTAAAAAAATACACCGGCGCTGCCTGGTACCGCAAAAAAGTGACCATCCCTGAAAACTGGAAAGGTAAAACAGTCATCTTAAATCTTGAACGTCCACACTGGGAATCAATTGTCTGGATCAACGGCGAAAAGGCCGGAATGCAAAATAGTCTTGCCACACCTCATCAGTACGATATTTCTTCGTTTGTCAAACCGGGAGAAAACTCAATTGCCATTTGTATCGACAACCGCACAAAAACTGTGGATGTGGGACAGGATTCGCACAGTATTTCAGATCACACCCAATCGAACTGGAACGGAATTGTGGGAGATATTTCACTGACAGCCACCGGGAAAGTTTTCATTCAGGAAGTCAGGATTTTTCCTGAAATTGAAACAAAATCGGCGAAAATAAGAACAACGGTATTCAACGCGACCAATTTCAAACATCAGATAAAAATTTCGGTTAATGCTAAGTTAAAGAATACTGATACAAAAACCGGGAAAAAAACGTTTGATTTTACCGTCGTTCCGGGCGAGAACATTGTAAAAACGGATTATCCTCTTGGTGAAAATGCTTTGCTGTGGGACGAGTTCAATCCGAATGTTTACCAACTTTCCGTAGAAATGAATTACAAAGACGGGGAAGACAAAAAGCAGACTGATTTCGGATTGCGTGAATACAAAGTTGAAGGAACAAGGTTTGCAATCAACGGAAGACCGGTTTTTTTGAGAGGAACACTTGAATGTGCCATTTTCCCCAAAACCGGGTATCCGCCAACGGAAAATGCCGGCTGGATAAAAGTTTATTCTGCATTAAAAGCGCACGGGTTGAACCATGTGAGATTCCACTCGTGGTGCCCGCCCGACGCGGCTTTCAGGGTTGCCGACAGCATGGGTGTTTATCTTCATGTCGAATGTTCTTCGTGGGCAAACAGCACCACCGAACTTGGGAGCGGTCTGCCGATCGACCAATACATCCGGGACGAAAGCAAACGGATTGTCGCTACATACGGAAACCACCCGTCGTTTGTAATGATGGCTTATGGAAATGAACCGGGTGGGCCAAAATACCGCGAATTTCTGACTGAGTTTGTAAAATACTGGAAAGAAAACGATCCGCGTCGAATGTACACAAGCGCAGCAGGATGGCCGGCTTTGGAAGTGAATAATTACCACGATATTCCTGCTCCCCGGATTCAG
>JBBIPU010000098.1:0-16130 GCA_037442685.1 Draconibacterium sp.
GATTTGAGCAGCGAAAATTCTTCGGTTGAGTTCAACCTTGCAGAAGCTGCAGATGGATTGGTAATTCGCTATTCTGTACCTGATGGTGAAACAGGAGTAATAGGCATTTACAATGGTAATAAAAAAATAACAACACTTACATTGACATCAAAATGGTCGTGGGAATATTTATGGAACAATGACGATCCGAACAATGTAGGTATTACCAATAAAAACCCAAGGATGCGGTTCGATGAAGTGCGCTGCAAACTTCCTGAGAAACTGTCGGATATTACATTAGTCAGTGAAAGCGGAAATATTACAGTCGATTTTATTGAAATGGAACCTGTTCCTGAAAGAATTCCTGCACCTGAAGGGGCTGCAGTTTATTCAGGTGATGGCAGTACATTACAGGCGTTTATCGATGCAAATGGAAGCAAAACAATTTTTATTCCTGAAGGAGTTTACAACATTAACAGTCAGCTGTACCTGGGGGTTGACAATACAAAACTCCAGGGGGCAGGAATGTGGTACACACAACTGAATTTTACTGTCACCAATGCCAGCAATGGAGGATTGCGTGCAAATGCAAAAGGAATAAGTTATTCCGATTTATTTATTACTTCCGAAATGACAACCCGGACAAACGGATATGCCGGAATTCACGGAGTTTATACCAAAGGTTCTGAAATCAGCAACATCTGGGTAGAACATTGTGCAACCGGAGCCTGGATTGCACAATATGTTGCTTCTGGTCCAACCCATGCCGACGGATTTGTAATTTCAGGTTGCCGGTTCAGAAATACTTATGCCGACGGAATAAACCTATGCAAGGGAACAAGCAACGCGATTGTGGAACATTGTAATTTCAGGAATAACGGCGATGACGGCATGGCCATCTGGTGCGCCGAAGGAATGGAATGCATCAACAATACTTTCAGATACAACACTGTGGAAAATGGCTGGCGGGCTGCAGGCGCTGCTTTGTACGGCGGGAAAGACAACAGGTTTTACAATATTGTTATCAGGGATAACATTGATATCGGAATAACTATTTCGAACAATTTTAAAGGAGCAGGTTTCAGCGGAGATGGGATGCACGATTTCCACGACATTACTTTAACCGGATGCGGAACCTTTAATTCAATTTACAACGACAGAGTAGGGGCAATTAATATTGTGCATTCCAACCAGGCCGGAACCAAAGTACAAAACATAAGGATGTACAATATTGATATTACTGATTCGAAATGCGATGCCATTAGAATTGCCCGATCATCGGGCGATGGTATTTTCAATTTTGTATTTGAGAATGTTAGTATTAATGGAACCGGAAAAGAATACCCGTTTAACAATATTGATCAAAGTGCATCGATGAGAGGTTTTGCTGTTATTTTTGAGAAATACCCGCTTGGAGGTGCAACTTACTGTAACCTGAATTACTCAGATATTGGTGGAAATTCGAATGGCGAAGCTTTTTCAATAATTCAGAAAGGAAGTTTCAGATGGAATGAAATTGCCGGGTGTGAAATTAAGCCGGTAACCGGATTCAGTCTCTCACCTGCAGACACAAGTGTAGCCGGCGGAAAATCATTTCAACTTGTGACGGATTTTATTCCTGCCGGTGCAACCAACAAAATAATCAGTTTTTCTTCTGCTGATCCTGAAATAGCAAGTGTTTCGTACAACGGAGTTGTCACCGCACTATCAAAAGGAGAAACAACAATCACTGCTGTCACCCAGGATGGAAACATATCTTCGGTCAGTAAAATAAAGGTTACCAGCGATCCTGTCATTTATTACAAAATAAAGAACAGATGGCAGGGTAATTACCTTTACGATGGCGGTGACCGGGTAAAATACAGTGTTGCTTCAACCGGGGATATTTATTTGTGGAAGATTTCTGATAAAGATGGTACGAAAATGATTGAAAATATCTCAACCGGCGATGTTATGCATATTGAAAACCAACTGGGATATGTTCAGTGTTCCCCTGTTTCTTCAGATTCAGCGAGTGCGGGATGGTCGTTACATGATGCCGGGAATGGCTTTGTCAGAATTATGAGCGAAATGAAAACAAACAATTACATTCATATTGAAAATCTTCAGAACCAGGCGCAATATGGCACGGTTGAAAATTCATGGTGGAGCGCCATGTGGGAGCTTGAGCCGGTTATAATTACTGGTTTGAAAGAAATAATTGTGAATAAAACTTTAAAGGTTTACCCAAATCCTTCGGATGGGGAATTTAATCTCTCGATTGATTCTTCTGATTCAGGAGATTATATTACAATTTCTGTTTTCAATCTTTCAGGTCAGTTGATGTTTAACAGGGTATATATCTTAAACGAATTTAAAAAGAAAAGCATCAATATTAAGACTGGCAAAACTCTTCCACCCGGTAATTATCTTATTGTGGCAGAAGGAGATTCGTTTACAGCGAAATCGAAATTAATCATCTCCCGATAACGCAACAGAAGGAATTGCAAAACTACCAAACTGTAATTTGCAATATTATCCTTTGAATAAAAATGGCCATCCATTGATTGATGGACAGCCATTTTTTTAATTATTGAAAGAGATTTTTATTCAAAAGGTAAGTACCAGTTGGCCGGATTCATTAATTTTTCGTGAATCATATCATATTCAGGTTTACCGGCGAATTTTGCGGCAACCCTGTCGGCCAGATAAGCAGGATCATTACGGCGTTCGGCAATCCGAACCAGGTCAAACCAGCGTTTGCCTTCAAATGCAAGTTCGAGCGCTCTTTCATTGATAATATTATCTTCAATCATATTAATCCTTTGTTGAAGAGGAATACTGTCCCGTGCCGGAACTTCACGTGATTTAAGATAAACTCTTCCGCGAATTCCAATGTTTCCCGACCATTTCGAAAAAGGAGCAGGTTTAGGATTTTCCTTGTTCACTCCCTGGTTTAACAACATCAATGCATATTTCTGCGATGTTTCATCACCCATCTGGTTATAAGCTTCGCAAAGCAGAAGGTGAAGATCTGCAGCCCTTGTGAGTATGATATCTGAACTTTGAGGATCAGTTGGATCAACAGCATATTTATTTATAAAAGGATCAATAAAAATCAGTGAAGAATCGGGAGCATACTCAATACTTTTTACACCCACTGTAACGCCCGTTCTGTACATATCACCCGGTGTTCCCTGCAATGGAACCTGGGCCAGAAATGAATCAATAAGAATAGTAGTTGGTTTGACCATGTAATCATAATTATAACCCATCCAGCTGGCAAGCGGATTAAACTGATCTTCGGATCTTGCAAAAGGAATAACAGCAATATTTTCTAAATTTTGAGATTCAGAATTCAGAAATATGGAACCCCATGCAGCATTTCCGTACGATTTGTCAACTTTTAGCATGGTTGGTTGATTTCCATAACTTTCGCAAGCCAGTTTCAGATAAGTTGCTGCATCAGAATACCTTCCCGCTTCAAGATATAATTCACCTAAAAGCGCTTTATTATTTGGATAATGCGGGATTCTTAACTCCGTATATTTTGAAGTGGTATATTCTGATTTAAAATATTCTTCGAGTTGACCAATCAGTTTGTTTATTATTTCCTGTTTGCCTAATACATTTTGCGACAGGTTATCGGGTAGCGATGTGAGATTATCCTCAAAATAAGCAGCTTTGTTGTATAACCTGACCAGTGTCAGATAAGCATATGCCCGCAGCCCGATTAATGCACCTTTGTAGTAAAAGGCAGTTAACTCGTCATATTCTTTGTCCTTATCTTTAATCTTATCGATGTTAGCAAGAACTTCATTTACATTTAAAACAACTTTATATAGATCGGAAGAGTTGGTAAAAGGATTGTTTGAAGAAAAGATCTGGTAATTCAACTCCTTTAACGCTGGCTCTGCATTTGGTGTGACTTCCATTATATCCGATCTCAATCCGTCGAGAATAATCAGTTTAGGCATGATATCCTGTAATGGTACTAAAGCGCCCTGCAACGAAACATTTGCATCGACCAATGAATTGTAATGTTGATCTGGTGTTATCCTGTCTCCTGATTTCTGATCAAAAAAATCGTCTTTGCACCCAAAGCTTAAAATCAATACTGAACTGAAAATAATCAGGATGTATTTTTTTATACTTGATCTCTTTTCCATTTTTTTAAGTTTTACCTGTTATAAGTCTAATTTTAAGCCAAGAATAAATGATTGAGTCTGTGGCATTTTACCATAATCAATTCCCATATAGAAAGGACTGTTCATGTAGCTGAAATCCGGGTCGTAACCTGTATATTTTGTGAAAGTAAACAGATTGGTTGCGGTCAGATATACACCCATCCCTTTGACAAATCCCTTGATTGGCGGGATATTATAATTCACTGTAAGTTGTCCGAGACGAAGATACGAGCCATCTTCGATCCATCGATCGGAAAAGGCAGTGTTACCTGAAGGATCACCGTATGCAACTCTTGGTAAAGTAGCACCTGTATTTGTAGGTGTCCATCTTTCAAGTACAGTTATTGACTGGTTGGCATATTCGCTCATCGATTCAGCCTTGTATCTTACGTAGTTGAACAAATCATTTCCGACTGAATAATTCAGAAGAGCTGAGATTTCAAAATTCTTGTAACTGAATGCTGTGTAAATGCCACCGAAGAAGTCGGGATTTGGATCTCCGATGATCGTTTTGTCCTGATCGTTGATGATTTTATCTCCATTATCAACAAAACGGATATCGCCTTCGTGCATCATGTTACCGTTCGGGCCCATTATTTTACCTTCATCGGCACTCGTCAGAAGTCCGTTTGTTTTATATCCGTAATAAGCATTTAACGGATTTCCTGCTGATGTGATGAATTGTGCCACATCAACATTGGTTATGATACTGGTGGTATTTGGATTGATGAAAGTTAAACTTTTTACTTTGGCGATTTCTTTACTTATAGAACCTCCCAATGTCCATACAAGATTATTAAAATGGAAACGGGTGTCGGCAGAGATTTCAAAACCGCTGATTTCAAGTTCGCCGCCATTATCATAATAATCAGTATAGGCATAAGTCATCGGCAATTCCTGTTTAATAACCAAGTTGTTGATATTTGATTTAAACATATCGAAATGGAAATTTACCTTTTGCCTTGCCAGTGAAAGATCAAGGCCTGCACTCATGGTATTTTTTCTTTCCACTTCCATATCTTCGTTCGGAATAATTTCACGGGTAAGAACACCTGTGCCATTTATCCTGTGGTCAACATAAAACAGACTCGAATAATCATAAACAGTATTGAACATGTTTCCGGTGCTTGAGTACGATGCCCTGATTTTCAAATCTTCAAGCCAGGTTGCATTGTTAAGGAAGTTTTCTGAAGAAAGACGCCATGCCACGCCACCCGAGTAATAAAGGTTATAGCGATTGTTTTCGTTGATTACCGAATTCCCGTCGTATGATAAGTTTGCATTGATAAAATATTTGTTTCTGAATCCGTAACTGAAGTCCCCAAAGTATGAAACCCAGTTAATTTCGCGGTTATCACCTATTGTTGAACGAAGATAACTGTATTGGGAACCTTGTCCGAGACTTTTAAAATCATC
Source organism: Draconibacterium sp. (assembly GCA_037442685.1). Classification (GTDB taxonomy): domain Bacteria; phylum Bacteroidota; class Bacteroidia; order Bacteroidales; family Prolixibacteraceae; genus Draconibacterium. The sequence goes on from JBBIPU010000098.1 coordinate 5,562, forward strand.
GGATGGAGTATTCAGGTCAATGCTCAAATCGTGTTTATAACTGTTTGACATATAGCGCAATCCGGCATTTGCAACAATCGAGTGCCCCGATGTTGTTTTGTTTGTGTAAGTGAAGGTGGTATGGTTCTGTGTTGAACGGAATTCGTAAACAAAATCGCCCGGGCTGTTATAAGCCGAATCAACTCTTACCATTCCAAGGTCGGGTAAGAAAATATTTTCACGTGAATTATTGAAATTGATGCCAATCAGCGTTTTTATGTTAAAGTGCTGATTGAATCTGTAATTTGCCGCAATCGAACTTAGGAAATGGTAGTTACGGTTACTGCCCGATGCGTTTTGGGTAATTGCTACAGGATTACTTACCATGAAAATATCGCCAACATCATCAAGATAATCAAGCTGAACACCGGTTTCCTTGTCTCTTGCATACGGGGCCATGGTGGGCGGTTTCAAAACTGACGAGATTGTAGGGTTTTTCCAGACACTGGGACCCATGTTGGCAAGTTTACTGTCGGCCAGCGATAACTTAGCATTTGGAATAATGGAAAACTTATCGGTGATATTGATAATACCATTAATTCTCAGATTGTATCTTGAGTACGACGAATTGTCGGTAATACCGTTGTGCGAAAGATATCCGGTCGATATATTGTATGTGGCAATATCGTCACCTCCTTTTAGAAAGAAATGGAACTTTGAAACTGCTGAGGGAGAATAAATTTCGTCCTGCCAGTTGGTATTGTTGTGATATTTGTAATAATCCTCTGAAGGTGTATTACCACCTGAAGGGGGAGCTTCCTTTAACCACGGGTACATCGAATTGATTTGTTCTGAGCTGTAACCCTGTGCAGTCAGCATTTCATTAAAATAGTTATTAAACTGATCAGGATCGAGAACCTCCTGATTTTTTGGAGCAAGGCTGATCCCGCCGTAAGCAGAAAATTTCATTACAGTACTGGTTTCTGCTTTTTGTTCGGTGTTTACGTTTATAACACCATTCGATCCAATCGATCCAAGATATGAGCCTCCATTTTTAAATACCGAAATATCTGAAACATCATCAATATCGAGCACATCCATCGGATTTAGTGCAAAACCTTCCATCAAACTTACTCCGGCATAAGCAAAGTCATGAATCATTCCGTCGATAAAAAGTATTGGTTCTGTATTACCATAAAGTGATGAAATTCCCCTGATTTTCATGTATGTTCTTTGACCCGGCATGCCCGATTGATTAACCACTGACATTCCAGTCACTTTTCCCTGAAGTGCCTGGTCGAAAGAAGTTGCTTTTGAGTATTTTATCTCTTTCGCAGTGATTGAAGTAACGGCATAAACAGCATCTTTTAATGCAACCGGGCCAGTGGGTGAATTGTACATATTATCGAGTGACCTGTAAATTTCAGGAACAAGTGACACTGCAACAACATTTCTTCCATTGAGATAAACATTTCTGACTGTGTATCCCGGCAGGTTAAAAATTAATTCTGCTTCCAGATCAGGCACTTCAATGGTAAACGCTCCTTTTTCATCTGTGTCGGCAGTTGTACCGGTTGAAGAAACTGAAACTGTTACCTGTTTTAATGGAAGGCCGGTTCCTGATTCCGTTACCATACCTGTAACTTTAACTCCGGATGTCTGTGCCATCAAAGGTTGTTTTACACTGTAAGCGAAAAACAAGGTCAAAAGAGATAAACAGGTCGTGTATAAATATTTTTTTGTCATTTCAAAACTGTATTAAATTATTTAACAGGTATTGAATTAATTGATTATAGGTGTGAATATAATTGTATCCCAGAATAATAATCCGGGGCTTGTATTAGCCACTTTAATCTTGTGTTTTTCGGTTTTGGTCCAGTTTACTTCGGCCCATGTCGTACTTTTTGCCGGATCGGAGCTTTTTATTAATGCAGTGTTTACACCATCAATATATACTGCATAATCAATCTGACCTGACCAAAGATTTGATGTAATTTTATATTTACCTTTCATTATTTTTGGTGTTGTAACTTCACACCACCACCAGCCACTCATGCTAAGGCAATCATTATTCAGTACTTCACCGGTGTCATGATCTTTATAATAGTATAACATATAGTCACCTTCCCATTTTATATAGGCGAAAGTATTCTGACCGTCAAAAAATCTTCCATAGTATTTTCCATAATAATCTCCCTGTTTCATATCGAAATGATCGGTAGTTTCCCAAACCAGTGTCGTAGGTTTGGGTTGAGTAACAGGCATCAGCCCGGCTACAGTATGTATAGTTCCGTTTTTTCCGGGTAAATTCGATTGTTCAACAACAAACTTTGTATAATTATTATTAGCATCGGTATTAATCTTATAATCGGTGTCAACTGTTATTGAAACATTATAATCATACGAAATTGACGGGTACAGCGAAGTATTCAGATTATTCAGATAGTACGTATTGGCAAGGCAATGGTACTCCATATAACTGTGAAATCCGTTTGAAGGATATGTGATACTATCGGGATAATCAGTGTACATAGCAATCAATTCATCGATATTGTTAATTCCGTATCTGTTAAAAGTGGTATCGGGAATTGCCATAACAGTAAACCTTGTCCTTGCTGTTTTAGTGCCATACGGGAAAGTTATGGTCATAAGAGTATCTTTAAAACCCGTGCGTTTCAATCCTTCTGTAAATATTGAATATGAAGGATTATCATTCAGTACATCGTAAACACTTTTTGTAACCGGATCGAGAACTTTATTGATATGATGTATCACACCATTTGAAGTGATGATATCGCGTTTGATAATTTTACTGTATTTGTTCAGAATGATATCTGCCCCTTCGAATTCGCTGACAATATAGTCGCCAATGGCATTGGGGTCGCGAATAGCGCCAAGTCCGATATCGCCTGTTTCAATATGACTTCCGATAATATGATTAAGTACAAGCTGTTTCTGAAATTCTGCACTGAACTCAGAATAAGATTTTACACCCTTTAAATTGTAATATTCTTTCATTTGATCATCAGAAGGGAGAAAAAGGGTAAAAGGTCCTCTTACTGCCAGAAGGCTGTTTAATCCGGTACTTTCCAGTATTTTGCTGAATTCTGAAAATTCAGGGTTACTGTCAACATACTCAGAGATTACCTGCTGGGTCGAATTAACTTTCCATAATTGCGGTTCTGAATTGCAACCAAACAGTATCACTGCAAAAAACAATAATTTGCTAATACGTTTCAGAAGTTGCCAAACAATATTTTTCATAATCTTCATTTTTTAATTTTACCGGTCATAATAAGGATTCTGAACCAGGTTCTGGTTATAAATAAGCTCATGTTCAGCTATTGGCAAATAGTAACTCAGCGTATCATAGACTTTGGTTCTCAGGATGGCCTGTTGTTTAATGTCGGCACCTGAAAGAATCATATTAATAATAATCTGTTTATTCTGGAATTTATTTCTTTTTGCTGCACGCAACAGATCGAACCATCTCTTTCCTTCGAACAGGAATTCCCTTCCTTTTTCATCAAGTAAAGCCTTCCTCAAGGTTTCCAAGTCATAATTTTCCTCGTAAGGCATTCCGGCACGTAACAGAGTTTCCCTGATCAGGTTATTTGCCTCATCAAATCTGTTCAGTTCGATCGCTGCTTCAGCTTTCATCAGCATAATATCTGCATAACGGTAAATAATCCAGTTTGCATCGCGTTCGGTACTGGTTCTTGGAACCTGACCAAGCAAATCCTTCCCACTGTATTTCCACAATGCACCTTTACCTCCGAAATTTCGCAGGTCTTCCTTACCCATCAGAAGATTTACATTTTTCGTATTTAAAGCACATCCGGCACTTCCGGATACGGGAACCAATTGATAATACAGAGGATTTTCCTGGCTTTCGAGTGCATCATTATATTGCAGTTCAACAATGCTTTCTTTTAGTGAATTTCCGGGATAATAAAAATTAAAAAAGGTTTCACTCCCTTCGAGATCGTACAAACCTGAATTCATAAGAATGTCGCAGTATTCAATACATTTTTCATACTGCTCGTTCCAAAGATAAATATCGGCTAATAGTGCCATTATTGAAAACTTATTGGCGCGACCGTAAAAATAGTTGCTACCCTGGTATTCGGTGGTATATGCCATATCCTTCGCTTTTAACAGATCCTGAATAATCTGTTTTATTACCACATTTTCGCTGCTTTTAGGAATATAAAGGTTTGTAGTGTCAGAAACAGAGGCTTCGAGCACAAGTGGTACATCTTTCCATAAACGTACAAGATAAAAGTAAGAAAGTGAGCGGATAAAGAGGGCTTCTGCCTCAATTCCATCCATCATTTCCTTGGTAAAAGTTTTGTCTTTGCCATAAACCAGATCATCATAAAACATTAATGTATTTGCAAGATTAATGGCAGTGTAGTAATCTCCCCAGTTCACAACAGGATTAGTCGGGCTGATGTTACTTTGACCGATTTTTATATAATCTGCAAAAGCCGCACCGCTAAAAGTAATCAGGTCTGCACGGACTTCTCCTAAAATTAATGAAGGCAGACTTGCTTTTCGCATGGCATTATATGTGGCAGCGAGTGCACTGTTTACATCTTCGGTTTTTGTCCAGAATTTTTCCTTTATCAGATCATTTTCAGGAGCAACAGTTAACCAATCCTTACATGAGGAAAATGCTATAATTACAAGAAATGCAGCAATTATTGCGGAACCTTTTATATCGAATTTTCTCATTTTACTCTTGTTTAATTATTAGAAAATCACATTTATTCCAAACATGTACTTTTTGCTTGGCGGAGTTTTACTGTAGTCTTTTGGTAACTGATCCGGCCTTGTAGGTGGAGCAACGTCAGGATCCTGACCGGAATAATTGGTCCAGGTATAAAGATTATATCCGGTAGCGTACAATTTTAAGCTGGTAAGATGAAGTTTTCTGCTGAATTCCGGATTAACATTATATGTGAGCGAAAGTGATTTTAATCTGATATGTGAACCGTCTTCAACAAACCTGTCGGAACCCAGCCAGTTAAAGCCTTTATTGTAAAGAGCCCTTGGCATATCTGTTTCGTCTCCGTCCCTTCTCCAACGCCAGTTGGTAGCAGTACTTTGGTTATCGTAGTTATACATCTTTTCAGTATCCATCCTGGTCTGGTTTATGATTTCCTGCCCAACTTTGAAGTAAAAGAATGAATTCAGAACAAATCCCTTGTACTGGATACGGAAGCCTGTTCCTCCCATTAATTTTGGATTTAAATCACCCAGATAAACCAGATCAAGTTCGTCGATTTTACCGTCATAGTTCTGGTCTTTATATATCGCATCACCTCCCTCGAAAGCATAAGCCGAAGGCCCACCCATAATCATTTTTAGTGGTACATCCGAATCTATTCCATATACAGGATCGCCATTCTCGTCACGTACAATTGCATCATCAGATGATTTATAGACGCCTAAATATTCATATCCGAAAAATCCTCCCAGTGGTTGACCTGGCGTAATACTGATTTTGTAATTGCCATTTTCGAGCATGTTACCATATACGAGACTGTAATTTTCAGGCAAGCGGATTACTTTGTTTTCGTTATGTGAGATGTTCAGGTTAAAATTCAGCTGAAAATCTTTTTTTCTGATTATGGTATAATCAATCATGAATTCATAACCCCTGTTTTCCATTTCACCATCATTTCTGTCGATGCTGGAAAAGCCTGTGTGATTCGGAATCCCTGAACCCTGGAGGTATAGGTTAAGGGTTTTCTTTATGTAATAATCAGCTTCGATGGTCATTCTCCCGTCAAGTCCTATAAAAGAAAGACCCGGATTGATCTGGTCAATGGTTTCCCACTGAAGGCTGGTCAGTTCGATTCCATTTGGCTGAACTCCCTGCATATCCATATAAGAATAGCTTGAACCGGCGCTGTATGTATTATAATACAAGTAATTCTGTGAAGGAGAGTTACCACTCTGGCCCCAGCTGAACCTTAATTTAAGGTCATCGATAAATGAAATACCTTTCATAAATTCTTCACCTGATACGCGCCAGAAAGCAGCAACTGTTGGAAATAAACCCCAGCGGCTTTCGGCACTGAACTTGGAGTTACCTTCGTACTTGGCACCAAGCAAAAGGCTGTATTTATCTTTCCATTTATAGCTGGCAGTTCCATAAAAGCCCAATGAACGATATTCTGTATAACTGGCACCGAAATAATTTAAATGCTTATCATTAATTGGCTGAGTGATAAAGGGCGACGCCGACTGGCTTGATTCTGTTTTATACCACCTCGAACGTGATTCTTCAGTATCCACCTGACCCATAAAATACAAATCATGATCTGGCCCGAAATTTGGCCTGTAAATTACCTGGTTAATCGTAAAAATTGAACTTTTCTTTGAAAACTCATTGCTTGCACGGTTAGTTATGTCGTCGGTATAATTGTAGCCGATTGCCTTGTATGGAAGGAATTTCTCGATTTTCTGGTCGAACAGGTCAAGTGTAACAGTTCCGTTCCAGGTTACATGTGGTGTTATCATCCATTTCGCAGTAAAAAGGGCTCTTGCATTATCCTTATATCTTTGTTGTTGCCCGAGATTTACAAAAGCAACCGGATTATAAAAATCTCTTGCAGTACCCTGCAGAGTTGTAGCAGGAGTAAAATAAGCGCCGGTACTGTTTCCCAAAGTGTCAAGGTCGTAAACCGAAAGGTTTGGCATTTTACGGTAAGCCACGGCACGTACAGTTTTCCATCCACCAAATTCAGGATCTTCAACATCATAAGTATTATTCTGGTCGTAACGGGTAAACATGATATCGGATTTGAACTGGAGTTTTGAAGAAAGGTCATAGTCGAGCGAACTGCGAAGTGTCAGTTTTTTCAGGTTATTCCCGATTGTTGTACCACCTTCATCAAAATAACCCATCGACATATTATATCTTGATTTTTCACCACCACCACGAACTGAAAAGTCATGTTGCTGGGTAAAAGCAACCTTGGTTATTTCTTTTACCCAATTAGTGTTCTGTGAATAATTATAATACTCTTCCCATTCAGGATCGAAAGCTATTTCCTGGTTGTAGAACTGATTTCGGTCAACATTGTAATGTTCTTCAGTAATTAGCCTTGCATATCCTGCACCATCGAGCATCGGAATCGGTTCAGGTTCGTGCGATGAAGTGGCTTTGAAAGTGTATTCAAAAATAGGTTTTGATTTTGCCCCACGTTTTGTTTTTATCATTAAAACACCATTTGATGCTCTTGATCCCCAGACTGCAGTTGATGCAGCATCTTTCAAAACTTCAATCGATTCAATATCTTCAGGCGACACATCAATCAGGTTACCGAATTTTTCAATATCGGCGCTTGCAAAGTCAAAACCATCATCAATATTGGCATCGTATGGAATGCCGTTGATTACAATCAATGGCTGGTTTCGGGCATTTAATGAGGCAGTACCACGGATCCTGATATTCAGTCCTGCTCCCGGGTCACCTGAAACCGAAGAAATATCAACGTTGCCCAAACGTCCCTGAAGCATATCTTCAACCGATGTGGACATCACGCTTTCCATTCCTTTCAGCTCAAGTCGTGTAACGGCAGTAGCCCTGTCGCGGACATTTGTCAAACCATCGTTTGACATTTTTGCCCCGGTTACAACAACATCCTGCACTGCAACTGATTCTGTTTCGAGTTTAATATCGATAGTTGTGCGGTTATCAACTGTAAAGGTTTGTTTTTTGTAACCGATAAAAGAAACCTGGATCTGGTTTTTAACATCAGATACTTTTAAAACATAGTTTCCATTGATATCGGTGACAGTACCGCTGATAAACCTGCCATTCTTGTCCATTTCAACAATATTAACAGCCATCAGTGATTCTTTTGTCACCGAATCAGTCACTTTACCCTTAATAATTGCAGATTGTCCGACAGCTGATTTAAAACCTGATAATAAACAGATAAATAACCCCGATAATAATATTATTTTTTTCATGTTAGATCTCTGGTTAGTCTTTTAATTCTATTAATAATATTTTAAAGCAGTGTCAATTTTATGGCAAACACCTTTTCGCACAAGGATATTGGCTTTTGCATGATCAAGATTGACAACCTGACCGGAAATATCCTGAATAGATAAATTTTTCGGTATCGTATTCGAAATCAATACAGTGGCATTAAGTGTTGTTTTCCCATCTTCTGATTTATAAGTGCGGTTTGTTTTGAAATTTCCTGATTTCTTTCCGTCATCGAAGACGACATCATCTTTTACAAAGTGATACATGATAAAACTATTAACAGAATCTTTACCTGCAGTTGAAGTCGGGTATTTTGCGGGAATCAGACCTTCTGCCCTTGCTTTTGCCATTGCTGCGTTTGTTGGAATAAATGCGGTCCAGTATTTGGCTGCTGCAAGAAATTTCAGGTTTGGGATGACCTCTTTGGTAATCGGATCTTTGTACCTCATATCAAGCAATTTGGCATCAGTCAATAATTTTGTAAAATCGGAAACTTCAGGATCTGCCACAAGATATTGTCCCATTACATATCTCGACATTACGGGATTTTCAACTTTTATCAAATAACCGTTAACGTCGTTTTCTATTACTTCATTTACAGAGGCTAATTTTCCCGATGCAACATTTTCTCCAGTGGCTACCGAGTTATTCCCGTATTTAATATAGTTTCCTGAGGTAGTTTCAACAAATGTTTCTTCACCGCTGAAATCCGAAAGTCGTCCTTTATAAATCTGGTCCTGTGCAAAATACACAAGATCGGTTGTACTCATCGGATTCCATTTTCCATCGGCCGGGCTTCTGAATTCGATTACAGTATTGGTTGTATTATACCTGATTCCGTATTCCTCAAGTTTTTCGTTTGTTGAGGCAAAAAGTGTAACATCAGCATCGGGATTGGCAAGACTGGAGAGCATATTGGCTGCATCTAATGCATACAACAATGTTGAATAATTCTTATCGATAAAAAGAAGCCCCGGAACACAAGTGAAAACATTAGGTTCGAGTACTTTTTTCGATTCGTAAACCACCCCGTTGCTGCACATATATCCTGAAGCAATATCGGATTGAGATAAATCCGTTTTGTCGCCAAAGGCATTGAAATAACCTTTATTTAACTGAGACATCAAAACCATTCTGGCTGAAAGTTGGGTCTGAAGTATATAGAACAGGGTAACTCTTGGCACACTGTCAATAGAAGGATAATACTTCAGGACTGTGTTGTTAAGATATTGCTGGAGTATATCATTTGTCGGTAAAAATGCAGTCCACATATTTTGTGGTGGAACTGCGGTATTGGTGGAAGGTCCTAATTCTTCTGCCAGATCGAAAACATCTGTGTAACTTTTTCTCCACTGAACCCTGTTTTGTTCATCCACTTTTGAAGTGGTATAATTCGCAAACCTTTGCAAGACGTCATAATATGTTCCATACTTATCAAGATGTGCCCGCATGTATTCCTCGATACTTGGCATCGGAGGAACAACCCTGTCGAGAAAATAGATAAATCCGCTTGCTGTACGCACTTCATATTCTGTTGGTATTTCAGGATTTGGGATAACCTGCGCATTGTGCCAGTTCATACCTTTCATGTTTGGTGTGTAACCTTTTTTCCAGGTACTTCCCGGATACATAAAAAGATAATCTGATCCATCCGGAGAACCGCCAAAATCGCCAAAAAATTCATCGGTAAACAACGGAATATTTTTTGTGCCTGTGTAAATCAGTAATTCCTGTCCAACTTTATCAGGAGGATAATATTTTACCACCTCACTGTATGGAATCGAAGTACTTGGTGTTATTTTCCTGTGAAATAACGAAGCATATTCGCCCTGGGGAACATACACATAACCACCACCAGGGGTTATCTGGTTGTGCGGTCCCTGCTCTTCATTCCAGGCAAATTCGTAAATCAACTGAAATCTTGATCTTGGATTACGTAAAACGTGAAGCGTAAATAACTGAACAGCTTCATCTTTAGTCAATTCATTCACCGATCGTTTTCCATCGGGCCTTGTTTTAAAATAGGCATCAAATGCTGAATCGCTCGGTACAAAAAGTGTAAACAACTGCTTTGTAATTGGTACTGTGTAGTTGGCCTTCTCCATGAGTGCAAGGTAAGTATTGTACTTTCCTCTTTCCTGAAGGGTTTCAATGCTTGAACCGCCAAGCCACGGGGGATCCTGGTATCTTTCCTGATGATCTTCACATCCTGTCATCCCAAACATCACAACAGCCACTAAAGCTACCAGTAATAGTTTTATTGATTTCTTCATAATTAGTAATTTTCAAAATGCCCAAATTTATTAATTTTATTTAAAGGATTTTGACAAAATTTTAATATTTATTAACTTTTTCGGTGTGAATTGTATTTCAGGAAGTTGCAGCCGGTAAAAATTAAATTTACGTTAAAAACCACGCTGTGTCTCATTCAGATAAAAGAATAAACAATTGCTCTTAAAACTGAAAATCCTGTAAGATACTTTATTTAAATGCTTTCATAGTGAATAAAAATTCAGATACATAATGGTTTTTATTTTGATAATATCAACTTCCGGAGCATTGTCAGGTAAATATTCTTT